>CAUABN010000071.1:0-6359 GCA_958427275.1 uncultured Anaerotruncus sp. | reverse complement strand
CTCATGGAGGCGACCACAGGCAAGGTGTTGTACGAAAAGAACGCCGACGAGGCGCTGCCGCCAGCGTCGGTCACAAAGATAATGACACTGCTCCTGGTGATGGAGGCAATGGAGCGCGGTGTGCTCGGACTTGATACTGTGCTTACGACATCGACCCGCGCATCCCAAATGGGCGGCTCGCAGATATATCTCAAAGAGGGAGAACAAATGCGCGCCGAGGATCTGATAAAATCCGTGGTGATAGCCTCAGCCAACGATGCTGCCGTTGTGCTTGCCGAGGCGGTGGCGGGGAGCGAGGAGGCGTTCGTTGCCGAAATGAACCGCCGCGCCTCCGAGCTTGGCATGAAGACTGCGCATTTTGAAAATACGAACGGTCTTGACGATACCGTTACAGATCACGTGCTTTCGGCGCGCGATATCGCCATAATGTCGCGCGAGTTGATAAAGCATAAAAAAATACTGGAATTCAGCTCCACATGGATGGACACGGTGCGTGACGGCGCGTTCGGACTGACCAATACCAACCGGCTCATTCGTTTTTACCGCGGCGCGACCGGGCTTAAGACAGGCTCCACCTCGAAGGCAAAATTCTGCATGAGCGCTACGGCGGAGCGCGACGGTATGTCGCTCATCGCCGTAATAATGGCTGCTCCCACGCGCGATGCGCGAAATTCGTCGGCTGCGGCGCTGCTTGACTGGGGCTTTGCAAATTATTCCGTCTATACATACCCGGCGGGCGATGACGCGGAGCTTGGCGTCACGGGCGGTGTGATCAATACCCTCCACACCGTGCACGGCGACTTTACGGCAGTCGTTAAAAAAGGAGATGAAAAAAAGGTCGCGGCGACGCCTTCGCTCCCCGAAAGCGTTGCGGCGCCGATAAAGGAGGGAGACGTTGTCGGCGGCATCAATTTCACGCTTGACGGCAACAGCCTCGGCAGTATACCCATCACTGCCGCGCACGAAGTCGAAAAGATATCCTTCGGCGGTCTCCTCGGGCGAATGTTCAGGCGATTTTTCCTGACATGAGGCGCCGCGTTGCGTAGAATGACGTAAAAAGTCGAAAAACTGCGTGCACACTCGAAAAAAACACCGAAATACTGTTGAAAAAAATACGGTTTGGTGGTAAAATATAAAGTGATAAAATTTTCTTTGCAAATCAAGAAAGGTGTGCACAGTCATGACTCTCAATCTGAGTGAAAAATTTGTTTCTCCTTTTATTTCGGCGGATGAGCTTGAGGCGATAAAGCCCGAGGTCGCCGCTGCAGACCGCGCCCTGCGCGGCAAGACCGGCGCCGGCTCCGAAATGCTCGGTTGGCTCGATCTCCCCGAAAATTATGACCACGACGAGTTCGGCAGGATCAAAAAGGCTGCCGAGAAGATAAAGAAGCTCTGCGATATATTCATCGTTATCGGTATCGGCGGCTCCTACCTCGGCTCCCGCGCCGTTATTGAGTTCCTTAAATCACCGCGTCATAACAGACTTGTCAAGGACGTTCCGGAAATATTCTTCTCCGGCTGCAACATCAGCTCCTCCGACCTTTCCGAGCTGCTTGAGCTGTGCGAGGGCAGAGACGTATGCATAAACGTTATCTCGAAGTCCGGTACGACCACCGAGCCTGCGGTGGCATTCCGTGTGTTCCGCTCTCTGCTTGAGAAAAAGTACGGCAAAGCCGGCGCCGCAGAGCGTATATTTGTGACCACCGACCGTGCCCGCGGTACGCTCAAGGCGTTTGCCGACCGCGAGGGCTACGAGACCTTTGTCGTTCTCGATGACGTGGGCGGCAGATATTCCGTGCTTTCCGCTGTCGGTCTGCTTCCCATTGCCGTATCCGGTATAGATCTTGACGAGCTTATGGGCGGCGCTGCCGAGGCGATGCACGAGCTTACCTCCGCAGACATTGAAAAGAACCCCGCATATAAGTATGCCGCGCTCCGCAACATCCTTTACCGCAAGGGCAAAAAGCTTGAGATACTTGTCGGCTACGAGCCGTATATGCTTATGTTCAACGAGTGGTGGAAGCAGCTCTTCGGCGAGAGCGAGGGCAAGGACGGCAAGGGACTTTATCCCGCCTCTGTCGTTTTCTCGACCGATCTGCATTCGCTCGGACAGTTTATCCAGGACGGTGACCGCACCATGTTTGAGACGGTCATCTCGCTTGAAGATCCCGGAAAGGCTGTTGTGATCCCCGAGGATGCCGAAAATGTTGACGGTCTGGGCTTCCTTGCCGGAAAGCCGCTCACATATGTTAATGAGACGGCTATGAAGGGAACGCTCCTTGCCCACGTTGACGGCGGAGTTCCCAACATCCTGCTCACGCTCCGCGACCGTTCTGCACGCTCGCTCGGATACATGATCTACTTCTTCGAGCTTGCGTGCGCGATCTCCGGATACCTGCTAGGTGTCAACCCCTTCAACCAGCCCGGCGTTGAAGCTTACAAGAAGAATATGTTTGCTCTTCTCGGTAAGCCCGGCTATGAAGAAATGACTGCCAGCCTTAAGTCAAGACTCTGATCCGATCTCAGATAAAAAGCTGAAAACCCCTTGATTTTTCGGAATTTATAGTGTATAATATAATTAGCGAAGAATATTCCGAAAAAGCGGGGATGCTCCGTTCGTTGCCTTGAGGCACGCGGACACCGGCGTGAAAAAAAAGGAGCTATCCAAATACATTTTTTTCGCGTTCCGTTTGCCTTGCGGCAGACGGCCGGGAAAGGTACGGTAAAATCATATGCTTAAATTACTCATCGGAGTCAAAGGCTCCGGCAAGACCAAAACTCTTATCGAAATGGTCAATCAGGCGGTCGAGGCGAGCGAAGGCTCGGTCGTGTGCATCGAAAAGGGTATAAAGCTCCGCTACGATGTAAATTACAGATGCAGACTTATCAACGTTGATGAGTACTATGTCTTTGACGCAGGAGCCCTTTACGGCTTTGTGGCGGGCATACTTGCCAGCAATCACGATGTGACCGATGTGTTCATCGACTCCGCTCTCCGCATCTGCAACAACGACCGCGATGCTTTTGAGCGTCTCTTGCTCTCTCTTGACGAGCTTGCCGACAGCCATAAGGTCAACATAGTCATGACCTCCTCGCTTCCCGTTGAGGATTCCGACGATACAATTAAGAGATACATCTGAAAAATGTCCGGGCTGCCGCGCATTTATGCGCGGCAGCCCGGCGCGGAATAAGACCATAATTTGTTACGGTATGATAAAAGCGTGAAAATGACGGTGCAGGCGGCTCTGTTCAAGCCCGGCTCCGTGTATTCACGCCTCATTTTACAATTCAGTCATATGAAAAAGAAAGGACAGTGAAAAAATGGCTTATTATTATCCGGAACCCTCACACACATTCAGCGAATATCTGCTCATCCCCGGCTATACGTCTACCGATTGCATACCGTCAAACGTATCGCTCAGGACGCCGCTCGTAAAGCACCGCCGCGGTGAGAAGTCCGATATATATCTCAATATACCGCTCGTATCGGCTGTTATGCAGTCTGTATCCGATGACAGGATGGCAATAGCGCTCGCGCGTGAGGGAGGAATGTCATTTATCTACGGTTCGCAGAGCATTGAGGATGAGGCTGCCATGGTAGCACGCGTAAAGAGCTACAAGGCAGGCTTTGTTGTAAGCGACTCCAACCTTACCCCCGATAATACATTGGCTGATGTGCTTGCACTTGTCGAACGCAACGGTCACGGTACGATCGCCATTACCGACAACGGCTTGCACAACGGTCACCTGCTCGGTATCGTTACCGGACGCGACTACCGCGTATCCCGTATGTCGCCCGACCTCAAGGTGTCGGAGTTCATGACGCCACGCGCGCGTCTTATCACCGCACCGGCGGATACCACCCTCAAAGAGGCTAATGATATAATCTGGGACAATAAGCTGAACGCACTTCCCATCGTTGATGATGAGGACAGGCTCTGCTATTTTGTTTTCCGTAAGGATTACTCCGAACATAAGGAAAATCCGCAGGAGCTGCTTGACGGACAGAAGCGCTTTATGGTCGGCGCAGGTATAAATACCCGCGACTATGCCGAGCGCGTTCCCGCTCTTGTTGATGCCGGCGTGGATGTTCTCTGCATCGACGCATCCGAGGGATACACCTGCTGGCAGAAGCAGACGCTTGACTTTATACGCGAGAGATACGGCGACAGCGTTAAGGTTGGCGCGGGCAATGTTGTCGATCGCGACGGTTTCCGCTTCCTTGCCGAGGCAGGGGCGGACTTTGTAAAGGTCGGTATCGGCGGCGGTTCGATCTGCATCACCCGTGAACAGAAGGGAATAGGCAGAGGTCAGGCGACCGCCATCATCGATGTCGCTGCCGCACGTGACGAATATTTCGAGGAGACCGGCATTTACGTGCCCATCTGCTCGGACGGCGGAATAGTACATGATTATCATATGACGCTCGCTCTGGCAATGGGAGCTGACTTCATCATGCTCGGCAGATATTTTGCCCGCTTTGACGAAAGCCCCACGAGCCGTCTCTTCATAAACGGCCAGTACGTAAAGGAGTATTGGGGCGAAGGCTCCAACCGCGCCCGCAACTGGCAGAGATACGATCTTGGCGGTAAGAGCGGTCTCAACTTCGAGGAGGGCGTTGATTCATACGTCGTTTACGCCGGACCTCTTCATGACAATGTTGCCAAGAGCCTCTATAAGGTCAGATCGACCATGTGCAACTGCGGCGTGACAAATATTCCCGATCTTCAGAAAAACGCACGTATAACCCTTGTGTCCTCCACGAGCATAGTTGAGGGCGGTTATCATGACGTTATACTCAAAACTGCCAATTCCAAGCTATGAGCACGCATGAGGGACACCGGGCAAGGCTTAAGGAACGCTTTTTGCGCGAAGGGCTTGATTCCTTCAGCACGCACGAGGTCGTTGAGCTTATGCTTTTCTACGCAATACCTCAGCGCGATGTAAATGAAACGGCGCATCTTCTGGTCGAGCGCTTCGGTACTCTTGCGGGGATACTTGAGGCGGATATCGATGAGATCACCGAGGTCCCCGGCGTCGGCGCACATGCGGCGACGATGCTTAAAATGATGTGCGCTGTGACGCGCAGATACGCGCTTGAACGCGGGAATGCCGAGTTGAGGTACACTTCTGTGGGTCAGATAGGAAAGTACCTTGTGAGCCTTTATATCGGCGTTACGGTCGAGCGTGCATACATATTGCTGTTCGATAACAGCATGAAGCTGCTTGACGTTGTGAATGCGGGCGAGGGAGTTGTAAACTCGGTAAATATCACTCCGCGCTTTGTTATCGAAAAGGCGCTCAGACGCAATGCAGCCGTGGTCGTGCTGGCGCATAACCATCCCAACGGAGTTGCAACGCCGTCACGGGAAGATATCTCGCTTACGATGCAGTTCAGGCAGATACTTGACGTTTGCGGCATCACTCTGCTTGATCATTTTATAATCGCGGGCAGATTCTACAATGTCGTTCTCGGCGCCGGCGACCGCAAGCTCATGTCGCCCGGCGGCGCACAGCTTGATTTCGATTCGTTTTACCGCGATGCGGATACCGAGGTCGGCGGAGAAAAAACTATATGATACTTGTGATATGCGACAAAGTAAGTGAACGCCTCGCGTTTCACAGATATCTGCGGCGCAACCGTGTGTTAGCGTTGGCGCCGTCTCCTATCGACTTTGAAGCGGCGATCCTTGCGCACGATTACAGCGTGGTCGTGTTCTTTTACCCGTTTCATCCGATGTTTTCGGCGTTCGATACAGGCGACGCCCCGCGTATCGCGGTCGGGGAGAATGCGGAGGCTATGTCCCGTTATATGCACTTCTGCGCCGATCCGTACTCCGGAAGGCTGCTTTATTTCCTGCGCGATATCGACAATTACAAAAAGCGCGGGCGCGTTGGTGAGCTGATATGTCAGGGCGACAGCATTTATAACGCCGGTTACAGCCTTAGTCTCACGCCGGCGGAGCATCTGGCACTCACCTACCTTATGAACTTTGGCAGCGCAACCTCGGAACGTCTTTTTGATGTCTGCATCGGCGGTATCCGCGCCGACAGCGGCAGAAGCCGGGCGCGCGACATAGCGCCCATGATATGCCGCATAAACAGCAAGGCTGAAGAGACCGGCGGACGCCGCATCATCTGCTGTAAAAAGGGCAGATATGAGCTTTGCGATATTCAATAATGCCGCAAAAAGCACGAATATTGAAAAAGGGGATTGACAAAAACCGTTTTTCAGTATAAAATATACAGAGTAAAGGCAATGACGGAAAAAACACTCGGACTGCGAAAAGAGAAGCGGGATCAAGGCTGTGAGTCCTGCTGCGCGGAAGGAGCAATATCCACTCCCGAGCCGCCCGTGA
>CAUABN010000070.1:0-6399 GCA_958427275.1 uncultured Anaerotruncus sp. | reverse complement strand
AGCTTGACCGCTTTGCGCTCAAGATAAACATGGGATATCCGTCGCAGGAGGACGAGCTGAACATACTTCGCGCCCGCCGCGGAGAAAACCCTATCGACCGCGTTTCGGCGGTGATAAGCGCGGACGATGTGCGCGAACTGAGGCGCAAGGCGGCATCGGTGGAGGTGGACGAGGAGCTTTACCGCTACATCGTTCAGCTTATCGCGGCAACGCGCAAGCATCCCTCTCTCGCGCTCGGCGCCAGCCCGCGTGCCTCGGTCGCGCTTATGCGGCTCTCGCAGGCATATGCGCTGATACGCGGACGCGCTTACGTACTGCCCGAGGATATAGGAGCGATCTTCCGTTCTGCTATCGCGCACAGACTCATGCTCCGTCAGGATGCAAAGCTGCGCGGCGTGCGTGCCGACGATGTTCTGGGCGAGATTCTCCGCACGGTAACTGTCCCCTATAAGGGGAAACGCTGATAAAGATGTCGGCAGGAAAAGCAAAGAACGGCGGGGATGCCGCCGCGCGTCCGCGCAGGACGCTTACGCTTACCCGGCGTGCGCCGATCTATGCGGTGCTGTGGGTCGGGGCGCTGATATTTACGCAGGCACTGCGTTCAACTGCGTCAAATATATTTTTTACCTTTGTGGTCATGCTGCCGTCGGTGGCGCTTATCTATCTTCTGATAGCGCGCTCCGCGCTCAAGGTAAGCATGCTCTCCGAGCATGGCAGAGTCGAAAAACACGCGCCGTACAGCTATGATTTCCGCGTTATAAACGAATCTGTCATTGCATTTCCGTTCACCGAGGCGGTGCTTGTGCTTCCGCAAAGCAATGCGGTGCGGTGCAGCGAACGGACGGCTAAGATATCAATGTCGCCGCGCGAGTCGTACAATGTGAAAAATACGGTGCGCTTCCGTTTTCGCGGCACATACGAGATAGGCGTGCGCTGTTTTTACGTGTACGATCTTTTCCGTATGCTCTGTCTGCGCATAGATGTAAACAATTTCGAATCGGTAGAGGTGCTGCCGCGCCGGCTGGGGATAGCCAACGATGACAGCCGCAAGGCGTCGGATTCTGCCAAGCGCACGGTAAAGCTGCCGCACAGCTATGACAAGCTGGAGGTCAGCGATGTGCGCGAGTACAGGCTCGGGGATACGCTCAAAAGCATACACTGGAACCTTTCCTCAAAAAGCGAGGATCTTGTGGTGCGCGATTACAACACGGGCACTACCGATATCAGCTGTATTTACTGCGATATGACCGCGCATTTTCCCGACGAGCCGCCGCGGCGCGACGCGGATGACGACGACGAGCCTGTCACGCCGAAAAAGGAAAGCAATAATAAAAAGAAAAAAAGAACCGATAAAAGCAAAAAACACGCTGGGGCGTCCGACGTTCCTGTCGAAAACAGCGCCGAGGTCGCCGCTATGCTGCTTGCCGATGACGAATACTATGCCGATATGAACGAGTTCTGCGCCGACGGCGTTGTGGAGCTTACCATAGCGGCGGTATTGCGCGAGCTGCGTTCCGGCAACGCGGTAAGGCTTATGTGGTTTGACGAGCGCGCCGTGCTTGGGGCGTTTGCGTACGAATTTACCGAGCCGGAGGATTTTGAGCTTGTATTCGATCTTTTTGCTACCGCGCCGCTCGTGCGCGGCAGTGAGCGCCGTCCGGTTACCGAACTTGCCGCAATGCAGCGCGATACCGACGGACTGCGCAGTATATATGTGGTTCCCGCGCTTGACGGCGCAACGCTTGCCGCGCTTTGCGGAGATCACGGTATCTCAAGCGCCGACAGGTCTGCCGAGGTAATGCTTTACGATCCCGCAGAGCGCTATTATGACGCGCTTGAGCACCTGCGCTATATCGACGGCTGCCGTGTGCAGCTTGCCGAGAACGGCGCGGCGCTCACAACACACGGCACAAAATCAGAAGAAGGGTACGGTGGGGAGCATGTCTGACGAAAAACGCATCGAAAACGAAGTATCCGCGGATACCGGCTCCCCGTCGGCAGGGACGCAGGATCCGTCCCGCGAGGATGTAAAAGCGGCGAGGAAAGCCGCAAAAGCAGCAAAAAAGGCGGAACGCGCCCGTCTAAGGGCTAAAAAGAAGGCAAAAAAGAAGGCTAAAAAGAAAAAGCCGATCCTGCCAATCGGCAGTCGCCCGCTCATCTGCCCGCCCGAGGCGTCGGACAGCTCCGCAAAGTCGGGCGCGATCGGAATGATACTGCGCGCTGTGGTAATATTTTTTGCCGTATTCGGTATGAGTTTTCTCGTTACCGACGCGCTTGGATTTTTCAAGGAAGAAGAGGGCGCGGTCAGCGGCGGCTTTCTGGCGCTTGCATCGCTTGTGTGGGTGACACTGCTTACGCTCTCCGCAGCCGTAAAGACGCGCCGCGTTGCCATTCCGCTTACGGTTGCGGCGGTGATCGGTGGGGCAGCCGCAGTGGCTGTCAATTGGACGGCGGTGTTCCGGGGTGCCGTCAACGGGATAGTCACAAGGATGTACTCTTACGGCTATCTTTCGATCATCAAGTATAAACAGCCGGGCGAGTACGGCGACGTGGGACTTCACGGCGCGGTAACGCTTGCCGCCGGAGTGCTCGTAGCGGTATACGCATTTGCGTATGTGCCGTTTCTTGTGCGCCGCACACGTCCGGTGGTTCCGTTGATCGCTACTGTCGCCACGCTCGTGCCCGTGTTTGTTTACAACCTTACGCGCTCAAACTGGGGCGTCGCAATGATAATAGCGGCATTTTCGGGCGCCATAGTTATGTGTGCGTTCGACGCTGCTTATCAGCGCGAGCCGTCGCCGGATGAGTACGATACCGAGACCTGCGTGTTTGAGGCGGAGGCTCCGGTGGGCGAGCCGGAGGAGGCGACCTCACGCGAACGCCGCCGCGCCGAGGCAAAGGCGCACCGCGATGCGCGCCGTGCCGCAAAAAAGGCGAAGCGTGCCGCGCGCAAACGTCTGCACAGCGGTAAGGCTCCCGTAAGCGCCGACGAGGATATATCGGACTATTTTGCCGCTCCGAAAAAACGGTCCGCAAAAGCCGAAAAGCCGAAAAAGGTCAAAAAAACAAGGCTAACAAAAGCCGAGCGCGCCGCCAAAAAGAAAGCGGGTCGCGTCGCGCGCGCCGAGGAGCGCCGCCATGACCGCGAGATAATCGCGGCACGCCGCCTTGCCCGCGAGGGCAGGCTGAGCCGGTCGCTCACGCGTGCATCGGCAGGCGGATATGCGGGCGCTGTGGCTTTTGCCGCAGCTATGCTGATACTTTTCATTCCCACCGTAACGACGAACGATAGCTTTCGTCTTATCGACGCGATAGATTCAAAGATCGATTATTACCGCGAGTATGTGACCGCGTTCCTGATGGGCGACGATCCCATTCTTGACGAGCTGGCGTATTCCGCCAGCCGGCAGAGCTTTGAGCCGCGCTCGACCGAGGCGAAGCATCTTTCCTATACCGGCGCGAGCGTTATGCAGGTGAATACCCCGAGCGGGAGCTTTCCCATTTACCTGCGCGGGTGGATCGCAACAGACTATGACCGCGCGTCAAGCTCATGGCTCACCGCCCGGACCAACAGCGAGACCTTCAAAAATTACCGCGCGACCTTCGGAACGTCGATGGATCCTTCGGAGTCGATGCTCTACGGCGCATACCGCTATTACGATCCGGAAAGCGTGGCGGATATCGATTTTTCCAAGGGCAGATACAACAGCAACTCAAGTTACGGCTTTGTCGCCATGCAGGTCAATATGAAAAGGCTCGGCCTCGGCGGCTATCTTGTTTATATGCCCTCCTACACTAACCGCAGGTACAGTCCGTTCGTTACGATATCCACCGGACGTGACGTGAATGTCATGCGTTCATGGGGCGGTTCGGACGCCACAAAGCTCTCCTATATCAACTTTTTTGACGGTATCTACACCGGCTACCGCTTTGCAAAGGATAAGGACGGTTACGCATCGGTGGCTTATATCACATCGATGAAGAATACCTACTTTTACCGGAACGTAGCCGAGGCGATAGTAACGGTGAACCGCGACCGTATGCTCATAGAGCGCGACCGCGCCGAAAAGGCGGATTCGCTGAAGCTCTACGGTACGGAGCAGTCGTTTGCGGGCGTGTTTAAGACCGAGAGCGTTGGGGACGGTCGATACAACGTCACCATGTACGGCGAGCCGTTTTACAGCGTGTATTACAACACGGCGGATGAACGCATAGAGATAACCGTTCCGAGCGATGTCGGCGATCACATTTATTATTACGGCATCAATGACAACAAGTTTTTGTCCAAAAAGACCGCGCGCAAGCTGACGGACGATCCGGAGCAGGGTTTGATATACGCCTATTCAACTCCCGATCTGCCGCCGCTGATACGCTATCTTGAGCTTTTTACCGAGGCTGAGAGAGACGCGTTCATCCAGTACTGGCGCGTGAGCGACTATTATACGAGATATGTTTACGACACCTACGTGACCAAGCCGGAAAGCACCGTGATACGCGATCTTGTTGAAAAGATAATCTCCGAGGCTTACACCGAGTCGTGGGCTTTTAGCGTACCTGTTGATTATATCGAGGGCTGCGAGTATGTGGGGGACAAGGTCATAATCCCGACAGATTTTTCGCGTGCTGCCGAAAGCTGCAGTTATGCCGCAACAGAATGGTCGCAATTCACGCTTGCATCCGCGGTGGAGGACGTCGAGGTGTACGAGCAGAGACACAAGCTCGTTATGGAATTCATCAAGTGGCTGAAGGAAAATTGCAGCTACACGCTGACTCCGACGCTCTCGGATGCCGAGGGACTGGATGGCGTGGAGAAATTCCTTACGGTGACGCATGAGGGCTACTGCGTACAGTTTGCTTCCTCCCTTGTGCTCATGCTCCGCGAGGCGGGCATACCCGCAAGATATGTCGAGGGATATATCGCATCCGATTTCCGCCGTACCGGAGAGGGCATGGGATATACCGCGACCGTGCGCGACAAAAATGCGCACGCATGGGTCGAGGTCTGGTATGACGGCATAGGCTGGATGCAGTATGAGGCGACGCCGGAGTATTATTCGGGTATGTACGAGTACGGTTCATCCGATCCTACACCCGTAACGCCTGTCGGTCCCGGTCGGACGGACGGAGACGATGTGGAGCCGGACGACGATCCGGGAATGACCGATGAAGAGCTGGCGGAGCTTCGGCGCCGTCAGGAAGAGGCGGAAAAACGCAAACGCATCGTTAAGATCGTGGTTATCGCATCGGTCGCAGTTGCGGTGGTATGCATACTTACGGTCGCCGCGGTGATCATAAAGCGCCGCGCCGCACGGCGGACAGCCGAGCGCGAGGAGCTGTTGAGGAAGCTCGCGGATGCGGGACGCGGCGGAGCGCCGCTTGAACAAGCCGAACGCAGGGAGTTGGTGCTGAGGTATTCGGATATGCTCGCGGCACTGCTTGCCGAGTGCGGATGCGCTCCGGAGAGCGGCGAGTTCCGCGAGGATTATGCCGAGCGCGTGTTCGGCGAGCTGGGCGAATATCTGCGTATGCCGTCGGAGGCGGAACGCACACGGTCCGAGCAGCAGAGACCGATGACACGACGCGGATTCGGTAAGTGCCTTGATACGATAGCGGCTGTCGAGTTCGGCGGAGAAAACGCCCGGGTGGACGATGCCGCGCTGCACGAGCTTGAGAAGCTGTGGCGCAGACTTGAGGGCAATGCCGCACATGACCGCATAGGTCCATGGCGCAGATTTGTTCTTAAATATTTCGGCAGTTCAACAGCCGGATAAAAAACGGGGTGTTAAAAGCTCGGAATGAGCTTTTAACACCCCTATAAAATTCGCTTCGCGGGTGAGAGGAAGATTTCCGCTAACGCGAAAATCTTCATTAGTTCCCCTGTTTTGATATAACTAAAAACAGAGAGCGGATATAAATCTGCTCTCATTTTATTGGTATGTTACTTCATGTTCTGATGTAAGGCGGGGAATTTAGTTTTAATAAGATTTCGAGGTTCAGTTACCCCGCCTCACCAAGCCGCCTACGGCGTCTTGGTCAAAGACAATAATGACTTGTAGTTTTGATAAGATTTCGAGGTTCAGTTACCCCGCCTCACCAAGCCGCCTGCGGCGTCTTGGTCAAAGTTCTGCTGTAGAATTTTACGCGCCTTGACCAAAGACAATAATGACTTGTAGATATGAATTTGCACTTATTTCGCCGGAAAGCTAACTTCATGTTCAGATGTAACTATGGATGTGTAGTAGATAAGAATTTGTACTAACTTTACGGTCGGGGTATGAAGCTGCAAATCTGAACAAACGTCACCCGAGCTCAAAAATAAAACGGGTGATGCCACGGGTGAAGTATATCGTGTTGTCGGAGGTCAGATAAACAGTCACAGTGTCGCCGTTGCCGGAGAAA
>CAUABN010000069.1:0-6422 GCA_958427275.1 uncultured Anaerotruncus sp. | reverse complement strand
GCCGAAAACAAGGTTGCGCAGCGAGAAATAAAGCTGATCGCACTCGCCTACAACGATCTCCTTGCCGTTTTCATCTTCGCGCAGAACTCTCTTTCTGCCGTTTACGAGATGTTCCTTGACATACGTCTCGGTCATGCCGTGGTTGAGGTTGAGCGAGCCGTAATAGGAATGTATCGGGCGGGGATTGCCGTCAAGGTCGCGGCGCAGGTAGTCGTACATCTTGTAGGTGTACGAGCCGACGGTGAGCGAGCCTATCTCAAGGATGACCTGGTTTTGACCCGATGCGTGGATCGTTCCCGCGGGGATCATGACCTGCGTTCCCGGCTCGCTGTGTACGCCGTATATGTACTTTTTGTAGTCGATCTCGGTGTGTTCCTTTTCGCTCTTTTTTACCTCTTCAACGAATTCGTCCACGTCAACGCCGTCGCGGAAGCCGAGGTAGGTGCGTGCGCCCTGACCGGTAACAAAAACATAGTAGCTTTCATCCTGTCTGCCAAGCTCGCCGTTTTCCTTGATAACGAATTCCGCGCCGGGATGGAGCTGTACCGACATATTGCCGGCGGCGTGGAAGGTGTCGTCATAGTTGAAGCGGATGGGGAAGAAGCCGTGGAACTCATCAAGGCACTGTTTGCCCATGAGCTTTTCGCCGAAGGAGGAAACGACGGTGTAGAAGGGGACCTCAACTGTAAGATCGCCCGCCTCGATAACGGTGGAGACCTCCATCGGGATCATATCGAAGACCCACGCGCAGTTTTTCATGGTGTCGGGCAGATGGCGCACGCCCATGGTGTAATATCCGCCCCATACGCCTTCAAGATATACCGGACGCTGACGGAAGGGGGATTCTATTGTGCGGTCGATGAGGGCGAAAAGCAGGGAGGCGGGCAGCATGGTGAGCGCTTCGGCCTTGTCGCCGCAGATGTAAAAGTCGATGTCGTGCGCGGCAAGCAGCTTTGAGCGGAGGGTAAAGGCAAGCTCAAAATCAACATAGTAGCAACGGCGCATCGTAGCCTTGAAGGGCAGGTCTTCGTCCGAGCCGAGGTTGCGGAAGCCGCCTTTTTTGATGTTGAGAACTGCACGCTTGGGGGTGATGTCGCAGAATATGCGTGTGTCGGCGTAGGGGTAAAGCTCCTCGGAGAGCGCGCCGAAGCCCCAGAGCACCAGCGTCTCGCCTGCTTTTTTTGCTTCCTCAAGCGTATTTTTGAGGGCATCGAGCTTTGCTTTGTCGAACATTCCGGCGTATCCCGCCTTGAAGAGCTTGCCGTAAAGCAGCACCGGGTCTTTTTTGCGGTCCTCGGGGAGATTGTCGCGGAAAAGCTCGCGCAGCTCTGCGGGGGACTTGAGCACAGACGAAACGGCTATTTTGCGCACATCGCCCGCAAGGGCGAGGATGGCGTCGAACGGAGCCGTCGTGTAGCCGTCAAGAGCTATTATGCCGCCTTTTTTGACGATCGCGGCAAGCGCACGGCGCACGGCGTCGTTCCCGACGGATGCGGTCGTGGTATCGATACCCGTGGCGTCGATGCGGTTTATCGCATTGGGATCGTCGTAGGGAAAGGGATTGAACATAAATGACATAGTTTTATCTCCTTAAGAATATAGATCAATTATCGTTTTTTCCGAGCAGGGCGACGAATTCGCGCATGAAGGCGGGAAGGTCCTCGGGGCGGCGCGATGTGACGAGCGCTCCGTCCACCACCACCTCGGCGTTTTCGTAAAGTCCGCCGGCGTTTATAAGATCGTCGCGTATCCCGGGGTAGCAGGTGCACCTTCTGCCGCGCAGTGTGCCTGCGCTGATAAGTATCAGCGGACCGTGGCAGATGGCTGCTATGGGAAGGTGGTTCCGGTCGAAATATTTTGTTATCTCAAGCGCCGCCGCCTGCTGGCGGATCTTTTCGGGGGCGGTCCCGCCGGGCAGGATGAGTCCCGCATATTCCGAAGGATCGACCTCGTCGAGAAGGAGCGTGACATCCACCGTAAAGTGGTACTTTGCCTTTATCGTGCGCTTTTCCATCGAAGCAACGTCAACGGTGTAGCCTGCCTCGCGCATACGGAAAAGGGGATAAAGCACCTCGCTGTCGTCACAGTTGTCGTAGGTTATAAGAAGTATTTTTTTCTTGCTCATGCCGCACCGCCTCAGATCCTGTAAAAGTCAATGTCGAGCATATGCGCCAGCGCCTCAAGCTCGGCTGTAACATCGCCGGGGGCAATGCCGTAGTGCTGTGTCACGCCGCATGCGCCGATGCGTGCGAACAGCTCTTCAGGAGACATTCCGCGCGGGGCGAAATCGGCGTGCGAGTAGGAGGCAAGATAATGCTTTGTGGGCAGGCAATCGACTACCGTCGTCACCATTTTCATTCTGCCGTTTTTCTCGGACATATGGAGCATGGTCTTTTCTCCCTCGGGGAAGACGTACCATGCAAACGGTGCGCCGGCATATTTCCAGCCGCTCTTGGCAAAGCGCTCGTCGCGCGCTATTATCATTCTGCCCTCGGGGTCGCGGTAATCGTTGGGACCTGCATGTCCCGCAACGAACGCGCCGCGCGCGTGATCTATGTAAAACGGCTCAATGAAGTTTGAGCGGCGTCCTGTCAGGGCGTGAAGAATGTAGGTGGCAAGTCCGCCGCCTATGTCGCCCTCGGGAACGGTGACAAGGGGCAGGTCGTAGCTCGTGGGCGCAAACCCGGGGCGCAGACCGACCTCGCGGAAGAGCACGGTGTCGATATCGTTGAGAACAAGGAGATCGGTGTCGGCTTTTGCGGCTATCTGCTCCATGGCGTAGGAGGCGCGGACCGACGCATCGAGCTTTGCCATATCGACGTTCGGGTAGACCTCATGTTCGCTCGTAAGCTCCTTTACTATGCCCGCAACCGTCTCGTCGGAGGTGACGTTTATCTCGTTCACAAGCTCGGATATTGAAAGGAAATGTATCTCGGGACCCATCTTCATAAAAAGATTGTAGGGATCGAGATATGTCGCCCACATCGCCTCGTTGAAGCAGGAGAGCAGCGATATGCGGGAGCGGCGCAGCGTTGAACGCACACGCGCGGCGGCGGAAAATACCTTCAGCTTTTCCGTTACCTCGTCAAGAGTGCCGATAGCCATATCGCTCATCGGGCGGTCAAAACGGCGGAAGGAGCCGCTTGCCTCCTGGAAGCCGACGAGCGCGCCGGCGGAAAGGAAGTCTATGAACTGATCCTCATCGTTGGTGTCGGTGATGGAGAGGGAATCCCTCACGACCGACATGAAAAACAGCGGCATGGGGGGCAGCTCGCGCAAAAAGCGTATCCACGCAAAATCCTCTGCCCATGAGAGGAAGCCTGCCGCAACGCAGTCAACGCCCTCGTTGTAAAAGAGCCGTGCCGCGCGTTCGGCGCCGTCGCGCTCCCATACGGGACCGGGATAAACCACGTCGGCGAATTCTTCTATCTTTTTTATGTAGGAAGCCGTTTCTTCATCCTTGCGGACGGCATACGTGCCGCGCACGGTACCGTCGCCAAGCTCGCGAAAGCGTTCCGCCTCTATAAGCAGAACGCCTATTTTGGGTCTGCGAAAAATTTCCGTCATTTTATTATTCCCCTTTCGTGTCAAAAGCCACGCCCGCCTGTGCGGTCGCCGGTCGTTCTTACGTTATGCGGTACAAAAATTGCAAAATAACCGAAAAAAACGCCGATCCGCCCATTACGGTATTGACTAAAGACAATTTATGTATTATAATCATACGAGAACATTATACCGCGAGCGGATACTCTTTTATATCAAAATAGTACGAGAAAATGTTGAAATCATATTATTGTGGATCGGGGGAAGGGTATGGTATTCGGACTTGAGATCTTAGTTACACGTACATATAATTCGAGCGACGTCAGAAAGACGCTTTTTTCGCCTGTGCGCACGGTCCCGACCTATGAGATCGAGCTGTGCACTGCCGATATGGGCGGGGTGAACTATGTCAACGGCGACGCTATCCCGTGCGAGGTCGGGCGCATACTTGTGGCTCATCCGGGTCAGCGGCGCTACACAAAGGGGCATTTTGAGTGCCAGTATGTGCATTTTATCTGTCATGACCGCGAATTCGAGGATAAATATCTGCGCCCGCTGCAGTTAAGTCTGCGGCTGGGTGACGAAACGCGCGCGCCGCATATCTTCCGCGCCATGACGGGCGCGTGGGCAAAGCACGAGGACGGCTATGAGCTTTACTGCACCGGCAAGCTGATGGAGCTTATCAGCGCCATATATTCGGCGGGCAAGCTGTTAGGGTCGATAGACGAAAAATACCGCCGCTTTTCGCACAATATCATGAGCGCCACCGAGTATATGCGCGAAAATTTTGCCTCTCCGCTCACGCTCGGCGACATTGCGGCATCGGCGCATATCAGCCCGTCGTATTTCCACCTTATATTCAAAAATTCCATAGGCGTCACCCCTGCGCGCTATCTGCTTGATGTGCGCATGCGCGAGGCGCAGAAGCTGCTGATAAACACCTCGCTTCCGCTTTCCGAGATCGCTGGCATGTGCGGCTTTGACTCGCAGTCCTATTTTACCGACGTATTCCGCCGCGAGGAGGGCGTGACGCCGGGCAAATTCCGCCGCGACAATGCCGATATCACTCTTTGATACCGACGGCAGAACAGAAAGGAAGAGGTTATGAAAGCGTATCCATATCCCAAAAACGGCACGGTCGAGCATTTTGATTTTGCCGCAAAGCCGAAACGTCCGACATTTCTGCTCGGATTGGCAAAGAGGCTCATATCCTTCCCCGACCTGCACCGGCGCGGCGCGGTCATACGCAAGCACGGCATGGAGGATGTTGAGGGCAAGCCGTATCTGTTGCTCGTCACGCATTCTTCAATGGTGGATTTCAACATCATGCTGCGCGCCACACACCCGCAGCCCGTAAACAACGTTATGACGCTTGAGGGCTTCAATACATACTCGCTGCCGCTCATGAAGCGCCTCGGTGTGCTTGCCAAGCGCAAATTCATACATGACATAAACCTCATACGCAATATAAAATACTGCGTTGACAAGCTCGGCACGGTGTTCGTGCTTTTCCCGGAGGCGAGATATTCGCTTGACGGTTGCACCTCGTACCTGCCCGATTCGCTCGGCTCGCTGGCAAGGATGCTCCGCATTCCGGTCGTGACCCTTGCCATACACGGGAATTTCATCACCTGCCCGCAGTGGAACAAGATAAACAAGGGCAGCTATGTCGAGGCGGACATGACCTGTATTGTCAGCGCCGAGGAGACGCGCACGCTTGGCAGGGACGAGATCAACCGCCGCATACGCGAGAGTTTCAGCTATGACGATTTCCGCTGGCAGCGCGAGCACGGGGTGATCATCGACCATCCGGAACGCGCAAAGGGGCTTCATTCACTGCTTTATAAATGCGCGCGGTGCGGAACCGAGGGCAGGATGGAGTCCGGCGGCTCCGAGCTGTGGTGTCCCGACTGCGGCGCACGCTGGGAGATGAAGACCGACGGCTCGCTTGCCGCGACCGACGGCAGGGAGACGGTGTTCCCGCATATCCCGGACTGGTCGGCATGGGAGCGCGAGTGCGTTCGACGCGAGATACGCGACGGGAGCTACCGCTTTGAGGACCGCGTGCGTATCGAGACTCTGCCGGGTTGGAGGAGGTTTTACAGCCAGGGGGAGGGAAGGCTCATCCAGACTCCCGCGGGGACCGTTATCGAGGTGCCTGATTATTACGGGCATGGGAGCGTCACCATAACGAAAAAGCCCGACGAGCTTGACAGCGTGCATATCGAATACGATTATCTCGGCAGGGGCGACTGTGTGGATATCTCCACGCAGGACGACAGCTTCTGGTGCTACCTTTCAAAGCGCGATGCGATAACCAAGCTGTCATTTGCCACGGAGGAGATATACTCATGGGCAAAGGAAGTCAGAAAAGAGGCGCTTGCCGCCGGCGACTGACAGCCGCGGAGGTATATAAGAGGTATATAATTATTATGTGGATCCCGTCCGCCGACGGGATCTGTGTATTTATACGGGATGTCGGCTTGCGGTCTTTCCGCGCCGCTTTTTTCCACCTTTGCGCCTTGTGTCTTTTTGCACAGTTTTTCACCCTCGCAAAGGTGCGAATATTGGTGTCTTTTTTTCACGAAATATGTCGTCATGGGATTGACAGTTTTATAACGAAGTGATATAATTATCTTATAATGCGCGTGGTGTGCGTTGACGGCGGTTTCAGCCCGAATTTTGTCCGAAAACAGGCAAAATCGCCAAAAATCACCGCATAGCGCGAAAAAGCGATTCATTATTAAAAATCTTTTATACAAGAAAGAGAGAAGAAAAATGGAATACCGTATCGAACACGATTCTATGGGCGAAGTCAAGGTTCCCGCCAATGTATACTGGGCGGCACAGACCGAAAGAAGCCATGAGAACTTCAACAT
>CAUABN010000068.1:0-6489 GCA_958427275.1 uncultured Anaerotruncus sp. | reverse complement strand
GACGGCTCAGCCCTTCATATCCTCGTTGACCTTTGCCAGTGATTCGGGAACGACACGCGCAATGCGCTTGATAGCAGACACGACTCCGATCGAATTGCGGTTTATCTCGCTCTGTATCGTGGAGCGGACCTTAACGTTTGAAATGTGAATATTATAGGAAAGACTGTCAAACACGATGCCGAGCATCTTTACCGTCTCGGGGTCGCGGGCGATCTTGCCCACAAGTGTTATATCGTAGTATGCGGGAACGACCGTATCGTGCGACGATGCCATGTATGCGTCAAGCAGGAAGCCTGTGCGTTCGGGATCGGCAATGTTGGACGGTATGCAGTACATGAACGGATTTATCATTACCGAATAGTAGCGCTCCTGCGCTTCATCATACTTGGGGGGCGGTACTATACCGTAATTTATGCTCGATTCGCGGAAATAGCGCGTATTTGCAAGGCACTCGCTGTAAAAGAGTGTCCTGCCCTCTACAAGAAGCTGCTCGAGCACGCGCGTGCCCATGCCGCGGCAGTAGGGCTTCATGGCATCGCTCTTTGAATCAAATGTAAAACCGGGATCATGCATTATCTTGCGTATCTTATCCGAAACGACGGTGAGCTTATCGTAGTTCATATCGAATATCAGCTCGTCATCGGCATTTTTAGTTATGTATTTTATGCCGCATCCGGAAAGAAGCATATCGTTTATAACATCGTTGTAGGAGCCGAAGCCGTATGTATCCTCGTCGGTGTACTTACTGTCAGCTCCGTAGTCGATCTTTGCCGTCTCGCCAAGCTCGATGAACTTGTCGATAGTCCACTTGCCGCTGTCAACAAGGTCATAGGGGCTTTCAAGCGACAGCGAGTTCAGCATATCCTTATTGAAGGCAAGGCAGCGGATGCTGTCAAAGCGGGTGATATCGAACGAGCCGGTGCAGAAATACAGCTTACCGCAAACCGAAAGGTCGTTTACGGCGTTATGATCCCACCACGGGTTGGAGAGATCGACGCCGTCAAGTGCATTGTAGTCGTAAAACAGGTGACGCTGTGCCATGGGATAAACGTTCATGAGCGTTATCATGGCAACGTCAAAGTAAAGGCTGTCGGTGCTTATGGCTTTGTCGGCTGAATTCTTGCTGTTCGGGTCCGATATTTCGGTGAGCGTAACGCCGTATTTTCCCGCTACACGCGCCGCGCGGCGGGTTATGGCGTAGCTTATCGGGTCACCGTCCAGCTCATCGCTGACCACAGAATTGCGCGTGAACCAGCTCGCCACACAGCCGTTGAGAATGCAGAACTCGGAGCCGCGGTATGAGTCGTTGTCGCCGAGATGTGCAAACGGATCGAAACTCGTCGTCACATCCGCCGTATCGGTAGCGGCTGACGGCGTGGTGACCGTTTGGTCGCCGCCGTTTTTGTCGGCACAGCCGACAAACGAAAGAAGCAGCGCCGCGGCAAGCACAAACGCCGCAAATGCGCTCATGAGATGATTTTTTCTCATTGTTCCCTCCTTGGAATCGGATATTTTTTACGTTTATATTTTATCACATTCCCCGCTCAAATGCAAGAAAAAAAGCTCATTTGCCGGCTTTTTTTCTCACCTCTTGACATCCGGGCTCAAATGAATTAAAATAATAGCATCATATAAGGCGTACGGCGCCCAGGCTACGGAGAAAATGATATGAAGATCAAAAAACAAGCTCATATGAGCGGTCTTGCCGCAAGGCTTGCGGCATTTGCCGCAGCTGTGATGATGCTTATGACCGTTCTGCCCGCCTGCCGCAATGACAGCGGCGGCGGAGACGAAAGCTCGACCAGTCCCGAAGAGACAAAGCCCGCAAGGATATGTGCCGACGGTGTATCCGAGTATGAGATCATCCGTCCGGACAGAAATTACGACGGCAAGCTCAAGGAAGCCGTGCAGGCGCTGCGCCAAGCGCTGAACGACTATGCCGGAGTTGACATGAAGGTCTCCGAGGACTGGGTGCGAGACACCGCCGAGCTACCCGCCGAGGCATGTGAGATCCTTGTCGGAGCCACGAACCGCGCGGAGAGCGTTGAGGCACTTGCGGGACTCAAAACAGACGATTACCGCGTAAGGTACTGCGCCGCAAGCCGTCGCATAGTGATAGTCGGCGGCAGTGACGCCGCTACCGCCGCCGCGGTGGAATATTTTATCGACAGCTTTGTAAAGGGCGGTAACGGATTGGTGGAACTTCCACAGGAGCTTGACTATACATACATGGAAAAATACGAGGTCGAAAAGCTCACCCTGAACGGGCACGACATATCCGAATTTGAGATCGTTATCCCCAACGCGGCAAACCGCGACGAAAAGTATGCGGCACAGCTCATCGGCGATGCCCTGGCGCTAAAGACCGGATCAAGACCCGCCACCGTGACCGTGGCAAAGGCGTCCGGCGCTCCGTCCATACGAATAGGCAGCGCCGCTGACGCCGTGTCATTGGCTGCGGGCGAAATGTGCTCAGGCAGCGCACCGGGCGCTCCCGCCACGCTGCTCGTCGGCGGAAGCGGCGGATACGCCGTTGCGGCGGCGCGCAGCTTCATTAAAAAATACATAGCCCCGGCATCCGGCGACACCGTGACAGAGACAGCCGAGGCTGTCCCCGCCGCGTTTGAACGCGCCGTCTACCCCGCGGACGAAGCCGGGATCGTCGGCGGCACGCGCGTTGCGCTTGCCGACCAGCAGAACGCCGCCTGCGTTGTTGTTGACATAGCCGACGGCGACAACGCCAAACCGCTGTGGACATTTGCGCCGCTTTCAAGCAAGGGCTTTACCGTTTCCAAATTCGGCAACAGGATAGACGAGTGCCGTCTGCGTTACAGCGAAGTGCTCGGTAAATACGTTATCTGCGTGACATCCTCCTCCGGCTTTGTCGGCGTCGGTGAATATCCGTCGGGAAACCGCGTTTTTGATGTGGTACTTCTCGGCTACGGTCCGCACTCGATAGAATACCTCCCGAGCGGAGCCGTGGCTGTCGCCTGCTCCGGCAACGGCAACGAATCAAAAGCGATGATACGCTTTTATGCCGCCAACGAAAAAGGCGCTGTGATGCTCAAATGCAAGTCGGTGATGCTTGAGGGCGCTCACGGCATCATCTGGGATGACGTAAGAGAGCTTTTATGGGCTGTCGGCACAAAGGATATCGTTGCGTTTGAGGTCAGCGGCGAGCTGACAGGCGCCACGCTTTCCGCCGTTCCCGTATACAGCGCGACCCTTCCCAAGAATGGCGGTCATGATATTGCGGCGTTTTACGGCGACCCGGACCGCGTATGGATAGGCGGCGGAAATATCGTTATATTCAACAAGTCAACAGGCACGTTCGCGGATGCCCCCGGCAGCGTTAGCTCCGGAAACACAAAATGCATAGGCAATCTTGACGACGGCAGGATAATACGCACCGTTGCCACAAATGTTTACGCCGCGCACGATACCGATCGCTACCTTTTGTTCGACGCGAACGGACAGCAGATATCCGAGACGGTGTTCACATCGCGGGCGTTCTACAAGGCGCGGCTGTTCGACCCGCGCTATACGGGATAAAATGAATATCGAAGGTCTTAATAAGGTAACGCTGCTCGACTACCCCGGGCACGTGGCGTGCACGGTATTTACCGGAGGGTGCGATCTGCGCTGTCCCTTTTGCCACAACTCACAGCTCGTGCTTCATCCGAATTTTTCGCCGATCGACGAAGAAGAAGTCTTCCGTCTGCTGCGCCGTCGGCGCGGAGTGCTTGACGGCGTGGCGATAACCGGCGGCGAGCCGCTGCTTCAGCCCGATATCGGAGATTTCATCTCGCGCGTCCGCGAGCTGGGCTACGCCGTCAAGTTGGACACCAACGGCACCCATCCCGCCCGGCTCGCCGCTCTGCTCCGTTCAGGAGCTGTGGATTATGTGGCGATGGATATTAAAAATTCGCCCGAACGCTACCCCGAAACGGTGGGCATTCCGGACTTTGACACTTCGGCTGTGACCGAAAGCATCGGGATCATAATGTCGGAGGCGCCGGACTACGAGTTCCGCACCACCGTTGTGGCTGAATTTCATGACGTCAACAGCTTTATCGGCATCGGCGGAATGATTTCGGGCGCCCGCAGATACTTTTTGCAGG
The DNA here is from genome assembly GCA_958427275.1 of uncultured Anaerotruncus sp. GTDB lineage: Bacteria > Bacillota > Clostridia > Oscillospirales > CAG-272 > CAG-390. Next base: position 2,368 of record CAUABN010000068.1, on the reverse strand, counting down.
GCTTCCGCGATTCAGGGGCGCTGATTCGCCCCGGACTTCACGCCGCGAGCGCCGAGGAGATGGAGCGCTATGCCGAGGCGGTAAAGCCGTTCGTGGAGCATGCAGAACTGCGGGGAATATAGCAATAGTCCGGTATAGCAGTAAACACGGGAGAATGATGCCCTTTACGGCATCATTCTCCCGTGTTTATTGCTCCGGCGGTGGTATTCCCGGTCATTTCTTTATCATCTGCTCCCGCGCACGCGCCGGAGTGACCCCGCGATGGTATTTATAATATTTTGCAAGCTGATTTTCGCTTGCGAAATCAGCCATCGATGCAATCTCCGCCTCCGTATACCGGCGGTCTGCTATGAGCGAGTCGATAAATGCAAGCCTTTTCTCGCTTATGAACGCCTTGAGACTCACGCCGTACTCGGCTGCAAACAATCTTGAAAGATGCTCCGCGCTGTACCCGAAGCGATGCGCGGTATCGGACACCGTAAGCGCACGCGAGCAGTTGCGTATCACCCATCCGCGCACCGACTCGCTCACCGACGAGCTGGAAAAAATCTGATTTTCGCATTGAGTTCTTATATCGCAAAAAAGGACCTGCACGAGGTTTGAAAGCAAGCCGCGGGGTATCTCGGGCATCGAGTTGTAGTGGTCCATCATTTCCAAAAGCATGCGCGGACGCGTGAGGTCGCTCAGCTTTGCGTGCTTGGGAATATCCGACGGCACGTCCCCGTCAAAAAGCACGTAGTAAAATTCAACAGGTCCGACTGACGGCTTGTAGCCGCCCGAGGGTACATTCTGCTGTAAAAACAGGAATTCGCCCTCTTTTACATCGTATTTTCGGTCATTTTCGTAAATATGAAGCGTACCGCTGTACGCAACTATAAGGTCACTCCGCGAGTGGTTCTGGCGGCGGCGGTGCTGCCACCCCGCATTGCTGTGCGCTACCCTCCCGGAGAGATAATATCGGTTTTCGAGATAATCGGTCATGACGCCCTCCGTGCAGTGTGTTTCTCCACGGGGATATTTTATCATATTTTCTCCCCGTTTGCAATAGGCGGCACGGCTTTTGTATCTGTTTTTTGCGTTTTTTTATCTGATATTTTCCTTGACATGCCGCCGACCAAATGGTACAATTAAATTATGAAAAAAATATGCATTATCGCAGCGCTCATGCTGCTCATAACGGCATTTGCCGCCTGCTCTCCCGATGCCCCGGTCGGGGATGAAAAACTTATGACCGTTGTCGGCAACGGGGAAAGCGACTGGAGGATAATCATTCCGAAAAGCGCGACGCTTGACGAAAAGAAAGCCGCCGAGCTTATCCGCGATGCAATATCCGCCGCGTCCGGCGTCACTCTTGAAATCGGCGACGATTATGTAAACGAGCGACGCGGGATACTGCCCGGCGAGCATGAAATACTCATAGGCGACACGGCACGCGACGAGAGCCGCGCCGTCAGCCGCCGTCTCAGGACCGGCGACCGCACGGTCACGGTATCCGGCGGAAAGTTGATCGTGCTCGGCGGCAGTTCCGGGCTGACGCTTACCGCCGCCGACGAGCTTGCGGAATCCGTGACCGCCGGAAAGGACGGCACAGTCGCGATAACCGCCTCACAGTGCCGCACGGTGGACGGCGAATACAGCATCTCCGGCGTGACAGTGGACGGAATTGATCTGCGCGATCTCACCCTTGTTTACCCTGTGGGAAATACCGACATAAAGTCTATCGTTATCGCCTTCAGCGATCACTTCCGCGAAACGGCGGGAATGCGCCTTGCCATGCAGTCGGACAGGAGTACCGGTGAAGGCAGAAGGCTCATATTTACCGCATCCAACGGCGAAGGAGCGTCAACGGTCATATCCGCCGACGGCGACGACATCCGCATTTCAGGCGACAATATAAATGCGCTGCGCTATGCCGTGGATCACCTTACCGACACCGTGTTTTCAGCCGACGCAACGAATGACGGTGCGATCGACGCAAAGCTCTGCGGCATGAATATAGTTGACGAAATGCCGCGTGTATCGGTAATGAGCTTCAACATTCTCTGCGATCTCCCCGACATATCGCGCGTTGACAAAATAGTATCCGTCGTGCGCAGCCGCATGCCGGACAGCATAGGCTTTCAGGAAGTCACCGAGCAGCTGCTTCATCTGCTTGAGAAGCGTCTGGGCGACGAGTACGACTGGGTCGGCGAGATGAACGACGATTCCGGTCAGCGTTGGCGCAACGCGATATTCTACCGCCGTTCAACGCTTGAGCTGGTCTCCACCGAAACGCGCTGGCTTTCCGCCACGCCCTCGCGCCGCTCCAAATTCCCTGAATCCGGTCAGTGCCGCATCGCAACAACGGCATATTACCGTTGCCGCGGCA
>CAUABN010000067.1:0-6529 GCA_958427275.1 uncultured Anaerotruncus sp. | reverse complement strand
TCAAGGCGCGTAAAATTCTACAACAGAACTTTGACCAAGACGCCGCAGGCGGCTTGGTGAGGCGGGGTAACTGAACCTTGAAATCTTATTATAACTAAATTTCCCATCGACTGGATATCATTACAATAACTTTGGCTAAGACGCGAAGCGGCTTAGCGAGGCGGGGTAATTGAACCTCGAAATTTTTTCAAACTAAATTCCCCGCCGGAGATCACATCGCTGCCTCTCGCGCGCGATAAACCGAAATACCTGAATAACCTAATAACCAGTAGTAATAGCCGTAGTGCCTGTGGAAACTGTGGAAAACTCTGTTGATTATCCGTGTGCGCGCTGTCGGAAAATGCCGTTTTGGGTATTTTCCCCTCTGTACGGCGGTTTTCGCGCGAGACTGCGTGAGACTCGCACACGTCCGCGGTGCGGAAAGATAGGGAAAAACCTGTTGATACAGTGTGGAAAAACGAAAAACTTTTCCACAAGGTATATCGCCGATCAAAATGGATTATCCGCTCAGCCGCCGAGTTTTGATGTGTCGCCCGAGACCTCTTTTATCATTGCGTTGATGTTCATCACAAGCTCCGCATCGGTGCGCAGCCGCTTTTCGACCGCCTCGCACGACGACATTACGGTAGTATGGTCGCGTCCGAATATCTTGCCGATGTTCGGCAACGACATTTCGGTGACCTTTCGGATAAGATATATCGAAATGTGCCGCGCCTGGGCTATCTCGCGTGTGCGGCGCGTGCCGAGTAGATCCTCCTTCGATATACCGTACCTGCGGTAAACGGCGGCGAATATCTTATCCACCGTTACGCTTACCGGCTCCTCGCCGCCGAGCAGCTCGGAAATGCACCCGCGCGCCAGCTCCATAGATATCTCGCGTCCCGAAATGAACGCAAGCGCGCCGAGTTTTTTTATCGCTCCCTCTATCTGACGGATGTTCGAACGCAGATTTTCGGCAAGAAAGCCCAGCACCTCGTCCGGTATCACGACATTCACCTGCTCCGCCTTCTTTTTGATGATGGCGATGCGCAATTCAAGGTCCGGCGGCTGTATATCCGCCAGAAGTCCCCACTCAAAGCGGGTCTTTAGCCGGTCCTCAAGCGTTTTTATCTCGCGCGGAGGGCGGTCGGAGGTCAGGATTATCTGCTTATGCTCCTCATAGAGCGCGTTGAATGTGTGGAAAAATTCTTCCTGCGTCGATACCTTGCCGGCGATGAACTGGATATCGTCTATCAGCAGCATATCGCATGAGCGGTATTTGTTGCGGAATTCGGCGGTTTTTTGCCGCGCGAGCGCCTCGATGAGCTGATTTGTGAAATCCTCGCCCTTTATGTATATGATTTCGGCATCCCGTTTTTTCTTTTTCACCTCGTTCGTGATGGCGTAAAGCAGGTGGGTTTTGCCGAGTCCGGACGGACCGTAAATGAAAAGGGGATTGTAGTTCATTGCGGGCGCCGCCGCGACCGCTGTTGCCGCCGCGTGGGCGAATTTATTTGAATTTCCGACTATGAAATTGTCGAAGGTGTATTCGAAATTGTACGGCGGCATCGTTGAACCGAGCGTGCCTACGGTCTTTTCCTCGTCGGGCTTTTCGCTTTGCGCTATCAGCTCGTCGTCGCGATCTTCAAGAAGAAGAACGATATCGATATCAAAGCCGAGCATTTTTGAAAAGCGCGATTTGATCTCGCCGAGGTATTTTTCTTTGATTATATCATATTTGAATGGTGATTTTATAGACATGGTAAGCTCGCGTCCCTTGAAGGAGACTATGTGCAGCGTACCGAACCACAGATTTATAGTTTCGCTTGACAGCTTGTCGTGAAATGACTCGCGGACCAGCTCCCAAACCTCGCACATATCGTCGTAATATGCCATCGGTGACCTCTGAATTCTCTTATTTATATTATTATATCATATAAATAAGAAATATGCAAGAAAAATCGCCGATTTTCTTTGACATTACGGAAAAAATATGATATAATATAATATAAAATAATATCTAAGGAGGCAGCACGGCTTCGCGCCTGTGCGGACGGAGGCGGTGAAATGATGAAAAACGCAAACGGCTGCTCCTTTGCGGCGCTCTCGCTGAGCCCCGCCGTCGATCGCACGGTCTGTCTTTATTCCGGCATAACGCCGGGGGCGCTCAACCGTGCCATGGCATCGCGGCTCGATCCGGGCTCAAAGGGACTCAACGCCGCAAAAATGCTTGCTCACCTCGGCAGGGATATTGAATTTTATTCGTTTTCGGGCGGCGTTTACGGCGAATGGTTCGAAAATGAGGTAAGGCGTGAAATTGAAAGATCTTACTTTGTAAAGACCTCTGCCGGACTGCGCGAGAACATAAAGATCATAGGCGGCGACGGCGCGTGCACCGAAATAAACACGCACGCGGGACCGTATTCGGAAGCCGAGACGGAGGCGCTGCTCGGCGCGCTCCTCGACACCCGCGCCGGGGTTGTGTGTTTGTGCGGAAGTATTCCACAGGGTGTGGAAAAGGGTGTGTATAACTCTTTGATATCAGAACTGCACAGAAAAGGAAAGATATGTGTCCTTGACTGCGACGGAGAGGCAATGAGGCTGGGTATTGAGGCTTTTCCTGATATTATTAAACCCAATTACCGCGAAGCGGAGGAGCTTTTTATTTCCTCCGGACTTGAGTTTCACACAGAGCGTTGTGTAAAGCCTGTGGAAAACACTTGGGAAAACCCGGGAAAAAGTCGTGGAAAACCTTTTCCTGAGCTTGAAAAGGCGGCAAAAATGTGTGGAGAAATAAGCGACTTCTTTTCGGTGAGAGTTCTCTGCACTCTCGGAGATGCCGGTGCGATAAGCGCCGCGACGGGTGAGAGCGAGGTTTTGTTCTGTCCCGCGCCGCGTGTGACGATGCGCGGCTTTGCCGGAGCCGGAGACAGCTTTCTCGGCGCGTATATTTCCGAATTTTTTTCGGAATCTTACGAAAACGACGCCGAGCGCGACGCTGCGGCTCTCCGCTTTGCAGTTGCCGCGGGCAGCGCGAAGGTGACCCTTGACGGCAGCCGGATACCGGACAGGAGCGCTGTTGAGAGCATACTCGGCAGATGACGCGGTGCGCTTTGCGCCGGAAAATTTGGTTAATAATAAAATAATGATAAAATACAGAATGTTTTGAAAGGTATATAATCGTGGAAACAAAAAGGGACCTGACATTTAAGGATCAGAAAATCGTAAATATCGGTATGGAGCATGAGCTGAAGCAATCCTTCATCGAATATTCCATGTCCGTTATCACCTCGCGCGCTCTGCCCGATGTGCGCGACGGCATGAAGCCCGGCCAGCGCCGCATACTTTGGGCAATGTATGAGGATCACCTCACGCACGACAAGCCCTTCCGCAAGTCGGCAACGACAGTCGGTATCGTGCTCGGTCGTTATCATCCGCACGGCGACGCCGCCGTGTACGGTACTATGGTGCGCATGGCGCAGGATTTCTCCCTTCGCTGTCCGCTTATAGAAGGCAGCGGTAACTTCGGCTCCATCGACGGCGACGGCGCTGCCGCTTACCGTTATACCGAGGCGAGACTTTCCAAGATATCCGACGAGATGCTTCGCGACATCGACAAAGAAGTCGTGCCCATGATGCGCAACTTCGACAACAAGCTGGTCGAGCCGACGGTGCTTCCCTCCCGCTTCCCCAACCTGCTCGTAAACGGCACGGTGGGTATCGCGGTAGGTATGGCGACCAACATTCCGCCTCATAATCTCGGCGAGGTGATAGACGCGACGCTTTACCGCATGGATAACCCCGAATGCACGGTGAACGATCTTATGCAGTATATAAAGGGTCCGGACTTTCCCACCTCCGCCATCATCTACGGCGTGAACGGCATACGCGAGGCTTATCTGACCGGCAAGGGCAGGATAATGGTTCGCGCGCGCGCCAATATTGAGGAAGAAAAGCACCGCATAGTTGTTACCGAGATTCCTTACGGCGTGAACAAGAGTCTGCTTTGCGAGTCGATAGCGAGTCTCGTAAAGGAAAAGCGCGTTGAGGGCATCACCGAGCTGCGCGACGAGTCGGGCAGAAACGGTATGAAGATAATCATAGGCTACCGCCGCGATGCGAACGCACAGGTTATCCTCAATCAGCTCTACAAATACACGCAGCTTCAGGACACCTGCGCCGTTAACATGCTGGCGCTCGTTGACGGCGAGCCGAAGATCCTTCCGCTTACCGCCATACTTGACGCGTACATTGCGCATCAGGAATCCATCATCATCAACCGCACGAAATTCGACCTTGAAAAGGCACGCCAGCGCGCGCACATTTTTGAGGGCTACAAGATAGCAATAGACAACATCGACGAGATAGTAGCGATCATGAAATCCTCTCCGTCGATACCCGAGTCAAAGACAAGGCTCATCGAGCGCTATTCCCTCTCCGACGCTCAGGCGCAGGCGATAGTTGACATGACGCTCGGCAGACTTACCGGCATGGAGCGCGAAAAGGTCGAGGCGGAGCTTACAAGAATCTACGGAGTCATAAAGGAGCTTGAGGGCATACTCGGCGATATGGGCAAGGTAAAGCAGATCATACACGACGAGATGACCGAGATAAAGGACCGCTATTCAGATCCCCGCAGGACCGAGATAGTTGAGGCTGCTGACGATATAGTGCTTGAGGATCTTATCGAAAAGCACGACTGCGTTATCACAATAAGCCACACGGGATACATCAAGCGTCAGCCCGCCGACACCTACACCGCGCAGCGCCGCGGCGGCAAGGGCGTTATCGGTATGTCCACAAAGGATGAGGACTTTATCGAGCGCGTGATGGTCATGAACAGCCATTCCTACCTTATGATGTTCACCAACACCGGCAAGGTGCATATGCGCAAGGCGTACATGATACCCGAGGCGGGACGCACCGCCAAGGGTTCCAACATCGTCAACATCCTTGAATTGGTACCGGGCGAGAAGATCACTGCCGTCATCGGCATCGACGGCTTTGAGGGCAGCGATAAGAAATATCTCACCATGGTGACGAAAAACGGCATTATAAAGCGCACCCTGCTTTCCGAATACGAATATCAGCGCCGCGGCGGAAAGATCGCCATTGGTCTTGACGAGGGCGACGAGCTTGTGTCGGTAATGCTGACGCACGGCGAGAGCGACATTATAATCGCCACTGCCGACGGCTGCGCCGTGAAATTCAGCGAGAGAGGCGCGCGCACGATGGGACGCACAGCCCGCGGCGTTATAGGTATCCGTCTGCGTGAGGGAGACTATGTTTGCGGCGTCGCATCCGTCGACGATACGAAGAAGCTCGTGACCGTGACCGAAAAGGGCTTTGGCAAGCGCACAGACTTTGACGATTTCAGACTTATGAAGAACCGCGGCGGCTTCGGCGTTGTATGCCACAATGTTTCCGACCGCACGGGCAGGCTTGCCGGCATCGCGGCGGCTTCGGACGATGACGACCTTATGCTCATCACCGATTCCGGCACGATAATCCGCACGCCGGTGAAGGACATCCCGGTATATTCGCGCAGCGCCGCCGGCGTTATCGTGATGAGAATGGCGGACGGGCAGTCGCTCGTGAGCTGCACGACCCTTCCGACAGAGCCGGAATCAAGCGAGCCTACTCCCTCCGGCGAGATCGATGGCGCTCCCGCCGACGAGGATGTGAAGATTGCCGACGCTCATCTTGCCGACCCCGAGGATATGGACGATAGCGAGGAATGACACTGCGCGCGGTGTGACGTCGGTCCTCCTGAAATTCAAACCCAACAAACAGGTAAAAAACATGTCGTTAAATGAAAAAGCTTATACCATATTGAAAAAAACGTGTATGTTGGTCGCCGTTCTCCTTGCCGCGGCGATGCTTATGGCATCCTGCGGCAGTCAGGCGCCGGACATTGAATCGGTAAGGGCTGATTTTACCGCCCTTATCGATGCTTCGCGCGAGATAAACGACATTTTCTTCGGTGCGGGGCTGCCGGTCTACGAGCGCTCGGCGCTCGGCGGGACCATGTCCTACGACGAAGCGAGCGGCACCTACTACATCTATTACGATGACCCCGAGGCGGGGATGATCCTCAAATATTACGACAGCGCCGAGCACGTGAACAAATACCTCTCGGTACGCACCTTTGACGGCGCTCCCGAGGCGGGATATGTTTACAGCAAGGGGAACGACTACTACTATCCCACCGAGTATACCGAGCCGGAGGGGGCTGCGATCTACGACGAGAACTCTCCCGTTTACTACGACTATGTGCGGGACGACTGTGCCTATCAGAGCGTTGACGACATAAAGGCGGCTGCTGAAAAAGTATATTCGCGTGAATACCTTGAAGCCGTTTACCCCGCGATGTTTGACGGCATTGCCGCCGACGGGATAGGTCTTGTGCGCGCCCGCTACATGGCTGACGAAAGCGGCAAGACAACGTTTTTCCTCAAGTCCAACGAGTACACGCCGCTTTTCTCCGAGCAGACGAAGTACGATGTTTCCACGATGCGCGTTCTGCGTTCAAGCAAGCGGAACCGTGTTA
>CAUABN010000066.1:0-6554 GCA_958427275.1 uncultured Anaerotruncus sp. | reverse complement strand
CACTAAGAGGAGAAACGTCGGCGGCTTTATCGGCAGCGATAAGGACAGCAACAGCATAGGAACCATCGAAGACAGCGTAAACAACGCCGATATCACCCTGCTCAACAGCAGTGTTGAGGGCAGAGTTGCCGGATTTGTCCCCTATTCCGACAAAAAGGCGAACGTTATAAAGAACTGCACCAACAACGGTACCATCACTCTCGGCACCTCTGCCGGTGACGGACACATTGCCGGCATTATCGGTTGCGCAAAGGTCGTTGAGACCGCCGTTATTGAGGGTTGCACCAACAACGGTAAGATCGTATTCGACTGCACAAATGCAGAGGACGCCAAGGCGGGAACTCTTGCCGCCGGTATTCTGGGCTATGCTCTGAAGGGTGACATCACCGTCAGGAACTGCACCAGCACAGTTGAAGTCAAGACCGGCGCTGCCGCGAACAACGAGATCGTAGCACTTGTAGCTGACGGCATTACAGTCAATGCCGAGGGCAACAAGACCTCTGCCGATGCCCCGGTCGTGACCGAGCCTGTCGTAACAGAGCCGGAGACCAAGCCGGAAGAGACCACCAAACCCGAGGAGACCAAGCCCGCAGAGACCGACCCCTCCAGCCCCTCCACCGGCGATCACAGCGTGATAATCGTAGCACTTGCTGCTGTTATGTCGCTTGCCGAAGCCGCCTGCGCCGTTATTGCACGCCGCGGTAAGGATATGTAATAAAAAAACGTAATACAATTTTCGTGGGTGTTGAAAAGCTCATTTTGGGTTTTTCAACACCCACTTTTGATTTATTTCAGGATCTCCGGCATCGCCGAATACATATTTTCAATAAAAATTCCGTATCCGGATGCGGGATCGTTTATCAGCACGTGCGTTACTGCGCCGACAAGGCGACCGTTCTGAATTATCGGGCTTCCCGACATTCCCTGTATTATCCCGCCTGTACGCTCAAGCAGTGCGCGATCGGTCACGCGGACCGAAAAGCACCGCCCGCCGGAAGCCGTCCGGTCGATGGAGTGTATCTCTATCGAATACTCGCCTATCTCGCCCGAATCGAGCGTACAAAGCATAACGGCGGCGCCTTCTTTTATCTCGTTTCTGCCCGCCGCGGGGATGGGATTTGAATATTTGCCGACAGGCGCTTCACGGTAGAGTCCAAAAACGCCGAGGTCGGTGTTTTTTATTACCGTCCCGGTCTTTCCTGCGTCAAAATAGCCCTTTATCTCACCGGGCGCGCCGGGCGCACCGCGTGTAAGACCGCTTATTGTAACGCCGACGACACTTCCCCTGCCAAGCGGCACGGGCTTGCCCGTGTCGGCGTCGCATATCCCGTGACCGAGGCCGCCAAAGCCGCCCGTTTCGGGAACGATGAATGTCACCGTGCCTATCCCGGCTCCGCTGTCGCGTACCCACATTCCTGTCTGAAACTGACCGTCGCGTCCGCGCCTGGGCGTAAGTTCAACGGCAAAGTCGCGTCCGTCGCGGCGGCATTCAAGATGCATGGTTTTGCCCTCGGATGCGCGTACCGCGCCTGTCAGCTCCGTCGCGTCGTTTATCGGCTTGCCGTTTATCTTCAATATCGTGTCGTTGACGCGCAAGCCTGCCGAGGTGGCGGGACAGCTTCCACCGCCGGCTCCGCCCGAAAAACCGACAACAAGCACGCCGTCGGTATAAAATTTGACTCCGAACGACATTCCGCCCGGGTAAAGCATCAGCCCGCCCGCAGGTGACGCCGCGCATTCAGCCTCCGTCCCGTTGGGCGGCGGCGCGGCGGATGCGCCGCCCGGCATCAGCGCAAGGCTGATAAAGAGAAGCGCCAGCGCCGCCGCGATGCTACGCGCGCTTCCTCTTTTTCTTTTTTTATAGTATATAATATTCCGCATAAACAGATGATTCCTTTCAGCTCCGGGCATGCGCCCTTGCCCTATTACTTTGCCCGTTTTTCGGTCAAATAAACCGCCGCTTTTTGGTCGCTTTCCGGACGCTTTCCGCACCCGTTTCAATGCAAAAACTGTCCCGCCGATCCGAAAAAATTTATTTTTTCTTCTTGACAACCGGAAAAAAAGTGATATAATTTATTAGTAAACTAATTAGTTTGTCCGCGCGGAGATATTATGCCGTTTCGGCATGGGTGCGGACAGAAAGGAGAAGATATAAAATGTCAACCGAAAACAAAGAAAAACGGCTGTGCGGGTGCCAGACTTCGGACGATTCGCTGACGCCGCCCATGCTTATCGGCATGATCGGCAGGATGCATATGAATCTCATGCGCAACACCGAGCCTGCCGGTTCGATAATGTCGCAAAACAGCTGCCGCATGATAATGCGAACGCTTGTGCATGGCGACGGTGTTTCACAGCTTGAGCTGGCGCGGCGCACCGGATTGAAGCCGCCGACTGTCAGCGTCGCTCTCGGCAAAATGGAGCGCGAGGGCTACATCGAGCGCCAGGTGTGTGCCACCGACGGGCGCGAGGTGCACGTTTATCTTACCGATTCCGGGCGCAGACTTGAAGAGGAAACGCAGGCGCGTTTGCGCAACGCGGACGCGATAGTTATGCGGGATGTAACGCCCGAGGAGAGCGAGACACTGCGGCGTATTCTGCTTAAGATCAGGCGCTCGCTGGCGGAAAACGAAAACAGCGTCGATCCGCACATGCGCAACTCAATAAACGAGGAAAAGCAGTGAGAAAACAGTGAGGAAAAACAGTAAACAATGAAAAAACTCATCAAATACCTTAAGCCATACACATTTTTCGCGCGGATATCGCCGTTAATGATGGCTTGCGAGGTCGCGGCAGATCTTCTTTTGCCGTATCTGACCTCATTTATAATCAACTACGGAATTTCGGGCATCCCGCTTGACGACCCGGAAAACGGCTCGAAGGCCGCCGCGCGTATAGTTTCGCTCTTCTGCGGCGACTCGCCCACCGGGATGCAGATGATAGTTACCTTTGGTCTGCTCATGCTCGGAATAACCCTTGTGGGCGGATTTTTCGGCACAATGTGCGCTTACACCGCGGCGCGCGCGGCGCAGGGATTCGGCAACGATCTGCGCTGTGACGCATACCGCCATGTAATGGCGCTGTCGGTCGAGCAGACCGATAAATTCACCACCGGCTCGCTCGTAACACGTATGACCAACGATGTCACGCGGCTCGTTGAGCTTGTGGAATCCGTCCTGCGCATGTTCGTGCGCGCCCCTGTGTTTTTCATCGGCGGTACGATCATGCTTCTGCTTCTCAATGTGGATTTCGGACTTGTGCTTATCGGGTCGCTGCCGCTGCTCATTATTACGGTGGTCGTGATACTTAAAAAAGCCGTTCCGATGTTCAGCGTTATGCAGACCAAGCTCGACCGCGTGAACTCGGTCGTGCAGGAGGATGTTTCCGGCGCGCGTGTCATCAAGGCTTATGTGCGCGAGGATTACGAGTGCGGTCGTTTTGACCGCGCCAACCGCGAGCTTTGCGATACGAACCTTCATGTTATGTCGCTCATGACATGGTTTTCGCCTGTTCTCAGCCTCATACTCAACTTTTCCGTTGTCGCCCTTTTCCTTATCGGCGGCAGCCGCATCAATGCGGGCAGCACGGGAATGAGCGCCGGCGCGATAATGGCAGCCATCACCTACGTGACGCAGGTCATCTTCTCGCTCATGCAGGTCGCAATGATGTTCCAGTCCATGTCCCGTGCGGCGGCGTCCGCCGAGCGTGTGTGCGAGGTGCTTGAGTCCGAGCCTGTCGTTCTCAGCGGCAGCATTGACGATCCCGAACCTCACTGCACCCGTTCCACCCCTGCCATTGAGCTGCGCGGGGTCAGCTTCCGCTATCCCGGCACGCACGGCAAGCCCGTGCTCAACAATATCAATCTTTCGGTGGCGCGCGGCGAGACGGTTGCCGTTATCGGTGCGACCGGATCGGGAAAATCCTCGCTTTGCAAGCTGCTCATGCGTTTTTACGACGCCGATTCGGGTGAGATCCTTATCGACGGCAAGCCGATAAAGGAATATTCTCTCCGCGCCCTGCGTCGCAAGTTCGGCTTTGTCATGCAGAAGAGCGTGCTTTTCTCGGACACCATTGCCAACAACATACGCTGGGGCAAGCCCGATGCCGACGACGGCGAGGTCAGGACTGCCGCCGCGACCGCTCAGGCAGATTCGTTTATCCGCGATTTTGCCGAGGGCTACGATACGTTTGTCGCCGAAAAAGGAGCGTCCCTTTCCGGCGGACAGAAACAGCGCGTTTCGATCTCGCGTGCGCTCGTGCGCCGTCCCGAGATCCTGATACTTGACGACTCTACGTCGGCGCTCGACCTTGCTACCGAGGCGCGCCTGCGCTCCTCGCTCCGCTCCTCGCTTTCCGACACCACCGTCATCATGGTGGCGCAGCGGATAGCCAGCGTGCGCGACGCCGACCGCATTGCCGTTATCGAAAACGACGGCAGTATCCTTCATTTTGCGCCGCACGATGTGCTTATGCGTGAGAGCGCCACATACCGCGATATTTACAATTCGCAAATGAAAAACAGTGCGGAGGGTGAATAAACATGTCAGAACAAAGAAATAATACGACCAAAACCGAAGCACCGCGCATTGGATTTCGTCAGGGCGGTCCCGCAAGGGGACCGATGGGTGGCAGAATGAATGCGGAAAAACCCAAGAATGCGGGTAAGACCTTTTCAAGGCTCGCCCGTTATATCGGAAAAAGCCGCATCACGCTCCTTCTGCTTATTTTCCTTACGATCGTGATCGCGCTTACCGACCTTGTAAGCCCCAAGCTCCAGCAGCTTGCGATCGACACAATTACCGTTGACGGCGGCGCGGTACACGTGGATTTTCCGCTTATGCTGAAATATCTTGCCGCCATGAGCGTGTTTTTCCTTCTCAGTGCGCTTCTCACGCTGATACAGGAGCGAATTGCCGTGCGGCTTTCCACCTCAACGGTCTACATCATGCGGCGTGAGCTTTTTGAAAAAATTTCACGCCTCCCCATAAAATACACCGATACGCACCGCCACGGCGACATCATGAGCCGCATGACCAACGATATCGACAATGTTTCATCGGCTATATCGCAGTCGCTGACCTCACTGTTCTCCGGTGTTATAACCGTTACCGGCGCAGTAGTGATGATGCTGTGGTTCAGCCCCGCCGTAACGCTTGTAGCGATACTCACCATTCCGCTCACTCTTTTAGTATCTTCAATGCTTGCAAAATTCATGCGCAAATACTTTATCCGTCAGCAGACGCTTCTCGGTCAGCTCAACGGGCAGGTCGAGGAGATGGTGACGGGCTACACGACGGTCATTTCCTACGGCAAGGAGCCGGAGGCAGTCGAAAAATTCTCGGCGATATCCGATGAATTCCGCCGCTGTTCGATAAGCGCGCGTGTCTGGGGCTCCATTATGGGACCGATAATGAACTTTATCGGCAATCTGCAGTATGTCCTCGTTGCGGGATTCGGCGGTTTCCTCATGCTCCGCGGCGGCAATATCACGATAGGCTCGATACAGGCTATGCTCCAGTACTCCAAAAAGCTCTCGCGACCTATAAACATGATAGCCAACCAGTACTCCTCCCTCCTCACCGCTCTTGCGGGCGCCGAGCGTATCTTTGACATTCTCGACACGCCAAACGAGGTAGACGAGGGCAAGTCAGACATCACTCCCGCCGACATTCACGGCGACATAGATTTTGAGCATATAGACTTCTCCTATGTTGAGGGTGAGCGTGTGCTGAAGGATCTTTCTCTGTCGGTCAAGCCGGGGCAAAAGATAGCTATCGTCGGCGCAACCGGTTCCGGCAAAACAACTATCGTCAATCTGCTTACCCGTTTTTATGAGCTTGACGGCGGAAGAATAACCATTGACGGCACCGATATCACCGAGATACCCAAATCCACGCTTCGCCGTGCAATTGCGATAGTGCTTCAGGACACTGTTCTGTTTTCCGACACAATCCGCAGCAACATAAAGTACGGCAGGCTTGACGCCACCGATGACGAAATGAAGCGCGCCGCCGCGACCGCGCGTGCCGACACCTTTATCGAGCGTCTGCCCGAGGGCTACGACACGGTGCTTGCCGAGTCCGGAAGCAATCTTTCCGAGGGACAGCGTCAGCTGCTTGCCATTGCGCGCGCCGTACTTGCCGATCCCAAGATACTCATTCTTGACGAGGCAACGTCGTCCGTTGACACGCGCACCGAAATGCACATTCAGAAGGCAATGGCTGAGCTGATGAAAAACCGCACCTCTCTCATCATTGCGCACCGTCTTTCCACGATACGCAACGCCGATGTCATAGTGGTGCTTTCGCACGGTGAGATCGTTGAAACGGGCAACCACGACGAGCTTCTGGCGCGCGGAGGGGAATATTCCAAACTCTACGAAAGCCAGTTTGCCGGCATTGCCACCTGACAGATGGACGGCGCGGAAGTATATTCCTGCACCGACGCGGAGCGCGAGCGCTTTGCGGCGATATGCCGTGATGTGACAGCGGCGGCGCAGGGGGAATATTCGGGCGACGAAAGCGGTGTCGGTGTGCTCAACGAAAAGCGTATGC
>CAUABN010000065.1:0-6670 GCA_958427275.1 uncultured Anaerotruncus sp. | reverse complement strand
ATTCCACGCTGTCACCTACTTTGAACTCTTCGCACGCAGGGCACACATAGTATACTTCATGCATACCGTTTTCGGCAGCCTCCCAGTATCTGGCGCTCATATCGCAATCCGACACTGATACCACATAGTCACATATCGGCTCAAGATCGTTGTCCCTCCTGACACAGCAGTATTTGTGCTTATAGACGGTATAGCCGCTTTTGATCCAGCCATCATCGTCAAATTCCCAATCCAATTCGTGTCCGTACGGTGTCTGCCACGATGTATCTCTCCCGTTGCACACGGTGCAGTGCTTAAAGGTCACGCAGTCCGCCTCGACTATCGTATGAGCGGCATATACAAGCTGTGAGCACTTCGTGCATATCCTTGCATGCTGAGTTGTATTATAATATATCCAGTTCCCCCATGTGTGGCTGCACTCGCTGCGCATGGCGGCATTTGTCTCGGCAATTTCTATACCAGTCGGAATAGCCTCCGGCATTCTGCCGCAGTCGGGGCAGAAGCCGTCAACGACACCGGTATCGGTATCACGGAACAGGTAAAGATTTTCGTGAGTGCACAAAAGACGCGCTTCATCCTCTGCGAGGCGGGCATTGACCGCCGCATTAAGCTCATCCATATCCTTTTCTTCCTTAGTGCGCTCACGCTCAACACCGTGCAGCCAATCGATATCCGGCACATGAGTACACAAACGGTGACAGCATTTATGATCGCGGATGAACGCTTCAAGCCGTTCGCTCATCATGCCGCCGTCGTCACGCAGCGCCGCTAACGCGCGAAGGCTTGCCCAAATCTCTTCCTTTGAGCACTTTGCCTGCATCACCGCCATCCTTTTCTCTTGGCGCAGCCTACGTGCTTCCGCACGCGAGAGCGTAGCCGACGCCGTGCCGGTATCCGGCGCTGCCGGAGTCGAAGCAGCAAGGGTATGAACGTCGGTCTGAGTGGTCGCGGGAGCTGCCGCGGTCGCCATGACCGTTATGGCGAGCATCACTGCTGCCAGCATGAGCGCGACGGCAACTGTAAGAATCATGATTCTTTTCATTTTATCTGTCCTCCTTTTTTAAATTACAGGTATGAAGTATAATATCCATGTCTCCGGTACGAACATTTACCTCCATACCCACTATATAAATTATACTGTAAGGAGCATACAATGTCAATAGACGATATCCTTCAAAATGTGAACTTTTTTTCAATGATATTTATTTTTCACGTTTTATCCTATCCGAATATTCGTACCAATTGTAATTTCCGGCGAACGATGGGAACGCACTTTCCGAGACATACAGGTAAAGTCCGGACGGTGCGCCGTCAAGCAATGCCTCGCCTACCGTTACGGTATCGGCGTTTTCGAATTCCAGACACACACGTCTGAGGGCGGGACAGCCGGAAAACGCGCCGTCCATTATCTGCGCGATATTGTCGCGCACCGTGATCTCGGTGAGCGCCGTGCATCCGTCAAACGCGCCGCCCTTTATGGCTATGACAGCCTTGCCCTCGAACGAGCGCGGCAGTGTGAGCGAGGTGCGCGACCGTGCCGCCTCCTTGGTGCCTGCTATGGCAAGTCCTGCGCCGTATTCCTCATATATAAACATATCGCCGTCGGTATCATCGCCGGTGACCGGAGCTGTCGGTTCGGGAAGCGCAGGTTCCGGCGGCAGTTCGACCGTGACTCCCTTCGTGCTCCCCAAAGCCCGGAGTATATCCGCGGCAAGGCGTGCCGTGTTCACTCTGACACCGCTGTCATTGAGGTGGAAGTTCGTATCATAGAAATATCCGCAACCCATCAGGCATTCGGCAGGGTCGGTAATGACCGGGAATGTCAGCTTTTTGGCAAAAAATGCGTAATAGTCAACCGCATCAGAGGAGATACGCGCCTCCTCGGTGTCGCCTGCCGTGCTTTCGGCGGCGCGCACAGCCGCACGGTTCATGGGCGGAAAGCTGAAAAATACCTGCGCTCCGCGCGCGGACGCATAAGCAGCAAAGGAATTGAGATACGAGATAAAATCCTCGCTCACTATATCCGGCGTAAGCGTGACGGTACGCGTACCGTCAACGCCTCCCGCCATTACATTGTACGGACGCGGCGCGCAGATATCGCCGTACCCGTTGAAGGAAGCCGCGCCGTATATACCGCTTGCGGGGTGCGAATATCCGGGTCCCGCCGCCAGCTTGCCTGCGGCATAGGGATAAAACGCGCCCGCAAGACGCGCGGTGTATCGCACGGGCAGGCGGAAGAGCATCCCGGCCTCGCCGTCAAACGCCTGCAGGACAGCCTCGGCGCCGAAATAGTCGGACATCGTCTGCCTGTCGGTCTCGGGCGCGACAACGATGATATCTCCGCTTTTGACCGACCGCGCCGCAAGCTCTGTCATCACCTCTGTGCCGAGTGTGGCATAAAGCCCGAAATTTACGGCCGGACGCTCAAGCAGCTCCGAAAGCAGTCCGGAATCAAGTCCGAAGGCAACGCTTGAGCCGCCTATGACCACCACCTTGCCCTCGCCCGCCGAATCGAGCCTGCGCACCTTGGCGGGAAGCTCGCCGAGATAGCTCTCGCTGTACTGCGACGGATAGACGAACGCGCCGCAAAGAAGCAAGCCAAGCGGCAAAATGACCAGCGCCGCCGCGCATATCACCGATACCACGCGCAGAAATACGCTGTCCGGACTGTTTTTTTCATATTCGTCGGCATCCTCGCTCTTTTTTCCCGCCACGGGGATCACAAACAGCACGGCTGCCGCCGCCGTGAATGCAAAGAGCAGGTAAATATCGAGCGCCGTCATAACGCCGAATACCGCCACAGCTACCGTTACAATGCACTGAAGCAGTCCCATGAGCCGCGCTTTTCTTTCGCTCATCCGCACGAACCGGCGGTGAAGCGCGGCGGTCAGTGCAAAATACAGGAGCACGCAGGATATTATAATGTTGTATGTACTGTTCATGCTGTCCTCCAAGCCTTCTCAGCGTGCGCCCATGGCGCGTTCAAGGTCTGCGGCGAGCTTTTCGGTACGCCACTTTGTTGCCTCGGTGGTCAGGTGATAGTCGGAGTCAAAGCACCAGCTTCCCGGAACCAGATAATCGGATATCCCGGAGATCACGCGGGCATGCAGGCGCTCCCCTATCGCCTTTTCAAACGCCGTCTGGTATTCCTTTGTCGCGGAATTCGCCGAGAGGCAGTTTTTGTTTGTCGGCGGGAAGGATATGAATATCTCGGCTCCCGCGGCGCGGCAGGCATCCATCGCGCGGTTCATATTTGCAACATAACGCTTTTGCAGATAGACATCCACGGAAAAATCACGTCCCGCGGTCTGGACATATCTGTCGCCCGCGCGGTTCGGCGTCCGCAGCACCGTAAAATCGCCGTATGTGTTCACATTGGCATACCTTGCATCGTAATCGCTGTTCTTCCCGGAGGCGATACATTTTTTGTTGAAATCCGCAAAGGTCCGCAAAATACCGCCGTAATTGCGCAGGTCTATCATACTTATGACCTCATACGCGCTCTCAAACATCTCCCACATGGTGGACGACGCCGTGTTTTCTCCCCACATCTGAGGCATCAGCTCGGGACAGCTCAGCACGATATCGCCGGGAGCTATATACCTTGCCGCCACCTCGTAGAATATCGTGAGCGGTGTTTTCCAATTGAAGCCGAAATTGACCACGGTATAATCGCCGCCGAGTTTTGATATCAGAGCGGCGGTGTCAAGTCCGTATGCGGTGTTGGAGCCGTTGATTATGATTATCTTCTTCTGCTTTGCCGTATAGAGACGCTCAAGCTTGATCGAATACGTTCCGTGCTTTTGCCCGTGATAGACCGGGGCGCGCGACGCGCCGATATACAGCGTTGACATTGCGGAACAATTTACAAAGGACGCCTCGTTCATGGTCATGACGCGGTCGTGGATATAGACCGAGGTAAGGGAGGCACAGTCGGCAACGGCACTGCGCTCTATCGTTGCAAGCTTGGGCGGGAGCACGAGCGTTGTGAGCGGAAGTCCGCGCAGGGCATCCGAGGCTATCGCGGTCACCTTTTTACCGCCAAGCATGGCAGGTATGACCACGGTGGCATCACGCGATGTGCATGCCGTTACCGTCGCCGTACCGCCCTGAATACTATATTTGAAGTATTTTTCCGGCGTCTCCGCTGCCCAGACGGCATAAAGATCTATCTCCCCGTTCCCGGGCATGACGACGTTCCAGCCGCAGGCGTAAAAATCTCCGCTCCCGTCAGCCGCAGTATTGTAGCCGAGGAGCGCATACCCCGCGCGCGTGAGCGAGCCGTCGTTCGGATGCGCATTGGGGCAAAGATAAAACTCGCGCGACTGCCGCTCGGTCATAACGTCGCCTCCGTCGGCAGTCCTGCCGCCTGCGGCATGATAACGCAGAACAAAGCTACCCGCCGCCGATGCGTCGCGGTAATTGAGATAGATCACCGCATTGTCGGAGGGGGTATAGGTATACACGCGCTCGGAGGAAAGCAGCAAGCCGCCGCCGTCAAGCGTTGCTCCGAGCGAATAGCCAGCAAAGATGTATCCGCTTTTTTCCGTCACCGAAAGATACACACGCTCGTTTTCGGTGACAGTGGAGATGCCCGCACCCGGAGTTACCGCGCCGCAGGTCTCGTCATTGATTATCTTGAGGCTGTAAACGTCGGGACGTCTTACGCGGTAGACGACCGTAGTCGGCGCACGCACGCCTGTGAGCGTCATTCTGCCGTTTTCGGTCTCGACGTCCCCGGAAAGTATCTCAAGCATATTGCCGATGGGAATGTCAACGGTAAAGCTGACATCCTCGCCCGGAACGACGTCAAACACCCCGCCGCCCACACCGTCGGCGTCGGCAAAAACCACGCGCACGGTATACCCGGTGCCCGCCGCCGTGATATCCGACTGCCGGAAGGCGTCAAAGCCGCCGCGTATGAGGACGGCTGATAAAATGAGCACGGCAAGTGCCGCCGCCGCTATGAGCGATCTTACCGCAATACCGGACACCCCGGATGAGCTTCTATCTTTTTTCATATATACATGACCCCGACAATATAATATATCACAGTAATTATATCAAATACGGGGCTAACGTTCAATAGGCAGCGGCGGTTTTGACACAAAAAAATCACCGCCGTGGGCGATAAGTCATATAATTATAGCAGAGGGGACGTCAAAGCCGTCCCCCGGATGACAGGGAGGAAACAGTCATGCCGAGATCATGCGAGCTGAAAAAAATGATAGGGCTTCTGGTCCTTTGCTTCGGCGCGGGGATATTTCTGTCCTTTATCCTGCCGTGGAGGCTGCTTGCCTTCATCGAAGCGGCGGCTCTGCTCTGCGCGGGCGTGATGCTTATAAAGTGAACCGCCGGCGCTTCCCTGCCTCCGGAAAGGAGCCGAAATGAAGATAATCGTAATACGCTCTCCGGGAATTTTCTCGCCGCTTCTGCGTCGGATATTCGGGAAAAAAGGGGAAAAGCCAAAGAGAAGGAAATAACTATGCGGGGTCGGCAGCTTTTCAGCATTGCCGACCCCTTTTGTAACTATGCGTATGAAACGTCGAACGCCGCGCGTCACTCCGCGCGCATTTCTTCGCCGTACCGTGTGTAGAGCGCGTTTATCTCATCCTTTATCTCTGCTATCCGCCCGCGTATCTCACCTACGCGCCCGGCAAGCTCCGCCTCAAGCTGCGCACGGTCCTTTTCCGCATTCTCGCGGTAGGTCTGACGCGCGTCAAGGCTCTTTACCGTTATTTTGGCTTCATACATTTTAAGCATCTCGAGCATCGAACGGAAAAGCGGAAGGTTCAGTCCGCGCCCGGTGGCGGTAAAAAGCACGTCCTTGTGCGAAGATATGCCCGAAAGGATCTCCAGATTTCCGCCCTCTCTGTCCCATTCGGCGCTTCGCGTTACATTGTCTCCGACAGTACCGGAGGTGTGCGCGGTCTCCGGCAGGACGATCTCACCGACACCCGCCGCCGCGAGCGCCGCAGCACCCGCTTCGCCGAGCGTGGCGCCCGTATAAAGCACTGCCGGGAAGAGCGTTATGCCCATTTCCGCCATTGATTTTTTTACGCTCTCAAAATGCGCGGCTCCGTCGTCCGTGCCGTCCCATGCGGCGCAAAAGCTCCAGCCCGCCGCCGAGAGCCGCAAGAGCATGGAAACGTCAAGCATACCTGCCGTACCGATAGTTGCGGGATCTTCCACCGCCACGCTCGCGGTGTAGCCGTAATTCGTCAGCGCCGGAAATGCCGACTCGTAGACCTCGGCAGACGTATCACGGAATATGACGGCAAACGCAGGGGGCGCGCCGGCTCCCTCGGCATAGCTCGCCTCAAGCCTTGCAAGCTCGCTCTCAAGCTCCTGCCGCTCGCGTTTGAGCGGATCAAGCTCAAGGCGCAACGTCTCGGCGCGCGCCTCCTTTTCGGCGATCTCCGCCCGGTGCTGTCTGTTGTCCTTTACACTGATGACGACTCCCACCGCTCCGAGAACTATCAGAAGCACGATAAATATTGAAATAATTATTTTTACAACGTTACCGCTACCGTTCATTATTCCGTTTTCCTCTGTTGGGTATTTTTTATAATATAGTATACCACACATTAAAGAAAAGTTCAAGTAGACGGCGGCATCAAAAACCCATTTTGAGCTTTTTAATACCGCCGTCTGCGTGGCTTCCGGCAGC
>CAUABN010000064.1:0-6722 GCA_958427275.1 uncultured Anaerotruncus sp. | reverse complement strand
AGCCGTGCCAAGGTCGATGAGGCTGCGGCAAAGGTAAATGCCAAGGAAGCGGAGCTTGAAGAGCTGGACGAAAAAAATGCTGCACTGCTTGTCGAGCTTGAGGCTCGTATAAAAGAAGATAAGGCAGCTGCCGATAAGCTCAGGGAAGAGCAGAAGGCAGCCAATAAGGAATTTGACGACCTTGTGGCGAGAATGATCGCCGAGGAAGAAGAAAGACAGCGTAAGATAGAGGAAGAGCTTCGTCGCCAGCAGCTTGAAGAGGAGCGCCGCCAGCAGCTTGAGGCTGAAAAAGAGCTTCAGGATGCACTGAAGCGCGAAAACAATAATTCCGAGTATATCTGGCCGCTGCCGACGCATTACAACCGTATCACATCGTGGTTCAATGAGGACCGTAACCTGATTGAGATCGGATATAAGGATACGCATGGCGGTATGGATATCGCGGCGCCTAACAAGACACCCATATATGCTGTGAAGACCGGACGTGTCATACTTGCCGGCGTCGTATCCGGCTACGGAAACTGTGTAATGATAGATCACGGCAATAATATCGTTTCTATTTACGGTCACGCCTCACGGCTTCTGGTCAAAAAAGGCGATATAGTGAAAAAAGGACAGACGATAGCGCTCGTCGGTCTTACCGGAATAACAACGGGCTATCATCTCCATATCGAATTCCGCAAGAACGGCAGACGTGTCGAACCGCTTGACTACATATCAATTCCCAAGAGTTGATCATTCAAATTTGGAAAGGTTGAAAAATGTCAAAGAAGATATCCGTATCGGTTCTTGTTTTTGCTCTGCTGGCAGCGATCCTGCTTTCGTTTATGGGAGCGTATGCCGTTTCTTCGGCAATGTACAGGCAAAGGCTTGTCGAGATCGAGCAGAATTATTCAAAAGCAAACGATTCAAAATTTGAAAAGATCCTTGAGCTGTTATCAACAAACGCACTTTTTTCGATAGATGACGATTCGGATTTTTCCGGACTCATGGATTGGTTCGTAAAGGAAGCCGGCGATAAGTACGCGCGCTATTACACCGCAGAGGAATTTGCAGCCATGAACTCGGATAACGAAGGCAAAGGCGTCGGTATCGGAGTTATGGTCATTGAAAATTCAGTGGAAAATGCGATAGAGATAACGAGCATCATGCCGGGATCGGCGGCTCTTGATGCGGGACTTCAGCCGGGCGATCTTATCGTTTATGTCATTGAGAACGGTGCAAAAACTTCCGTTGCAGAGCTTGGCTTTGAGGGCGCTCTCAAGCGTCTGCAGGGCGAGGAAGGGACAACGGCGGAGTTTGTGGTAAAACGTGGCGGCGAAGAAATGAACTTCAGCATACCGCGCCGCAAGTACGAGTCTTTGTCTGTGCTGCATCATGTAAATGCGGTCGATCCGCGCGTTGGAGTGGTGAAAATCATAGGCTTTGATCTTACGACACCGCACCAGTTTGCGGATGCGCTTGATTCGCTGATAAGCTCGGGGTGTGAATATTTTGTATTCGATGTCCGCTACAACGGCGGCGGCGACCTTGCCTCTATCACTGCGGTCCTCAGCTATATGCTGAACGAGGGCGATATCGTTATCCGCACCGCAGGACGCGATGAAACCAAAAAGTACGCAACAAAGGTCGGCGTTGTCAACTATGCGGCGGAATCGGCGTATTCGGCATGCAACGTCACGAAAAGCGATATTGCCAAATACCGCTCAAAGGTAATGGGAAAATGCGTGGTCCTTGCCAACGGAAGCACCGCCAGCGCCGCCGAGCTGTTCACGTCAGCTCTCAAGGATTACGGAATAGCCAAGGTCGTAGGTACCGTCACGTACGGAAAGGGAACTATGCAGAGCATTTATGATCTTTCCGCATTCGGATATGACGGCGGTCTTAAAATGACGACGCGCATGTATTATCCCCCGCTCTCCGAAGGATATGACGGTGTGGGAATAATCCCCGATGTTTCGGTAGAGCTTGACGAATCTCTCAAAAATAAAAACATCTACGCTATCACAGACGCCGAGGACAATCAGATGAATGCGGCGCTTGCGGCTATCGGCATAACTCCGGCAGCATAAATTCAGTCTTAAAAACAGCATATACAAGGAGAAGCAAAATGTCCAAGGAACAGAAGCTCACATTCACACAACAGGGCTACAATGAAATGGTAGCCGAACTCGATTATCTGAAAAATGTACGCCGCGCAGAGGTCGTGCATGAAATAGAGGTGGCGCGGTCATTCGGAGACCTTTCCGAAAACGCCGAGTATGATGAAGCAAGGACCGAGCAGGCGAAGGTCGAAGCGAGAATCAAAGAGCTTGAAGGTAAGATCAACAACGCCGTAATTATCGATGAATCCAAGATCGACTTTTCGGTTATAAGCGTAGGCTCCACGGTAAAGGGCTACAACATTACCGATGAAGAGGATTTTGAATACAGCCTTGTCGGTTCCAACGAGACCGATCCATTGAGCGGCAAGATATCCGATCTTGCTCCCATCGGTAAGGCACTGATCGGTAAACGCGCAGGAGAGACGGTCGCCGTCGAAACTCCCGGCGGGGAGATAAAGCTCCGCATCGACGAAGTATCCAGAACCAAGTCACATGACTGACGGCTGAGCATCGTCAGGATCTACTGAAAGGAATATTTACAATGGCTGACAATCAGAACGCAAACAGTGAAGTTGTCGTGCGCCGTCAAAAACTCGAAGAGCTTCGCGCAGAGGGACACGACCCGTTTGCAATAACAAAATATGACCGCACGCATCATTCCTCCGATGTCAAGGATAATTTCGATTCGCTTGAAGGCAAGGAAGTTTCGGTGGCAGGACGACTCATGTCCAAGCGTATTATGGGCAAGGCTTCGTTCTGCCATGTACAGGATCTCATGGGCACGATACAGGTATACGTTGCACGTGATAACGTCGGTGAGGATGAGTACTGCGGCTTCAAGAAGCTTGATATCGGTGATATCGTAGGCGTAAAGGGCACCGTTTTCAAGACTAAAACCGGTGAGATATCGATACACGCAACCGACGTCATGCTTCTTTCAAAGAGCCTTCAGACTCTTCCCGAGAAGTTCCACGGTCTTACCAATACAGATATGCGCTATCGCCAGAGATATGTGGATCTTATCATGAACCCGGAATCCAAGGACACACTTATCAAGCGTTCGAAGATAATCAGCGCAGTTAGAAGATACCTTGATTCCGAGGGCTTCCTTGAAGTTGAAACACCTATGCTCGTTTCCAACGCCGGGGGGGCGTCCGCGCGTCCGTTTGAGACTCACTTCAATGCGCTTGATGAGGATCTCAAGCTCAGGATATCGCTTGAGCTGTACCTCAAACGCCTTATTGTCGGCGGTCTTGAAAAGGTATATGAGATCGGAAGAGTGTTCCGCAACGAGGGCATAGATACGCGTCACAATCCCGAATTCACCCTCATGGAGCTTTATCAGGCGTATACCGACTATCACGGTATGATGGATCTGACCGAAAAGCTTTACCGTCATGTGGCAAAAGAAGTGCTCGGTACTACCGTTATTACGTATAACGGAATAGAAATGGATCTGGGCAAGCCTTTTGAGCGGATCACGATGCTTGATGCCGTAAAGAAATATTCCGGCGTTGATTTCAACGAGATACATTCCGACGACGAGGCGAAAGCTGTTGCAAAGGAAAAGGGAATTGCATTTGAAGCGCGCCACAAGAAGGGCGACATTCTCAATCTTTTCTTTGAAGAGTTTGCCGAGGAGCATATGATACAGCCGACATTCGTAATGGATCATCCCGTGGAGATATCTCCGCTCACAAAGAAGAAGCCCGAAGATCCCGCATATGTGGAGAGATTTGAGTTCTTTATGAACGGCTGGGAAATGGCAAACGCATATTCCGAGCTTAACGACCCGATCGACCAGCGTGAGCGCTTCCGTGCGCAGGAAGAACTTCTTGCACAGGGTGATGAAGAAGCGAACCACACCGATGAGGATTTCCTCAACGCGCTTGAAATAGGTATGCCTCCTACAGGCGGTGTCGGATTCGGTATCGACCGTATGTGCATGCTCATGACTAATTCGTCCGCTATAAGAGATGTTCTCCTGTTCCCCACAATGAAACCTTTGGACTCTGACAAGAAGGTTGAGAAGGCTGCTGCGGCTCCTGTTGAAGCTGCTCCGGTTGCCCCTGAAAAGATTGATTTCAGCAACGTAGTAATCGAACCTCTCTTTGAAGATTTCGTCGATTTCGAGACATTTTCTAAGTCCGATTTCCGCGCCGTAAAGGTTCTTGAATGTGAAGCAGTACCGAAATCCAAGAAGCTCTTAAAGTTCACTCTGGACGACGGAACAGGCGTAAATAGGACGATTTTAAGCGGTATTCACGCATTTTATGAGCCCGAAGAACTCGTTGGCAAGACCTTGATTGCGATCACGAATCTGCCTTCGAGACCGATGATGGGAATCGACTCTTGCGGTATGCTTCTCTCCGCAATTAACAAGCGCGGCGAGGAAGAAGAACTTCATCTTCTGATGGTTGATAACCACATTCCAGCAGGTGCAAAACTCTATTGATTTGAGTCAAAAAAAGGCTAAAATCTCCGTTTTAGTCACCAAAAATCACCAACCGTTCTCCAATTTGGAGCAAATCAATGTGTGATTTCCCGTATAATCCCTTAAAATCACATAATAGCTTATAGTTTCCCTCAAGACTCACTATCGAAAGGTAGTGGGTCTTTTTTTATTTCCTGCGTTTTGACCAACTGACCAATTTGTCTGTGAAGATATAACAACATATATAAGGTACTTCCCGCTGTGAATTTCACGGCGGGATTTTTTGCTTTCTGGAGGTTTTACATGAGCCCAAAAATTTTTTTGAAAAAGTTTCAAAAAGTGTGTCGTTTTTCGGCCTCAAAAGTTGCTGTAAGGGATTGTGGGGCAAAACCCCGCGATGCACTTTGACAACTGAATATACATTCATCAGGTACGTTCCTTGTGCTGAGGGAAACCTCAAGCCGAGCCTACAAGTGCGCCATGACCCTTTTTTAAGGCGAGCGATAAAACTCATGTAGTTGAAGCCGAATTGCTTTCGGTGGTGGCGATGACAAGCACAGGGGTTAATGATACTTCTCTACGGAGGCGGCGGAGAACCCGGCGCGGGTGAGATTCCCATGGACTTGTTTCGCAAACAAGCGCCTGATGTATTCCCTGTGCGTGGGGTGTCGTGGACAAATAACGCACACGAACATAGCTGTTTGGAAACAGACAGCTATAAATAAAGAAAGGAGGAAACCCCATGGAAAACTGTAGAGTGATTGCCATCACAAATCAGAAAGGCGGAGTCGGTAAGACTACGACATCGGTAAACCTCGGCGTGGGACTTGCAGCACAAGGAAAGAAAGTTCTTTTAGTTGATGCAGATCCACAAGGCAGTTTAACGGTGAGTCTCGGTGTAAAGAACCCTGACGAATTGGAAATGTCGCTTTCCACTCTCATGCAGTCGGTTATTGATGATGAACAGCTTTCTTCTAATGCTATTTTGAAGCACCCGGAAGGCGTTGACTTGCTTCCTTCTAATATTGAATTGTCCGGCATGGAAACGGGACTGTTTAATGTTATGAGTCGTGAGTATGTTCTGAAGAACTGTATCGACAGTATGAGAAAGAATTACGACTATATTCTTATTGATTGTATGCCTTCTCTGGGAATGATGACAGTCAATGCGCTCGTTGCGGCAGACAGGGTGATTATTCCATCTCAGCCGAACTACCTATCAACCAAAGGTCTTAACTTGCTTCTGCGCTCTATTTCAAAGATTAGGCGACAGATCAATCCGAGATTGAAGATTGATGGTATTTTGCTGACGATGGTCGATAACCGCACGAACAATGCGAAAGCAATCATTACTTCGCTCCGATCTACGGTGGGAGAAAATATCCGCGTGTTCGATACGGAAATACCTTTTTCGGTAAGAGCTGCGGAGTGCAGTCTTTCCGGCGAAAGCATTTTCTCACACGACAAGAACGGAAAAGTTGCGGCAGCGTATGAGGCGCTCACAAAGGAGGTGACAGAAATTGAAGAACGCGCAAAAAATCGATCTGGGCCTGACCGGGTACGATGAGTTATTCATGAACGAGGCAGAGCGAAAAGAATATAAGCTTCCTCGAATCTATGATATACCCATCTCAGAAATTGATGATTTCCCCGACCACCCTTTCAAAGTAAAAATTGATGAGGACATGGATCAGCTCGTCCAGAGCATTAAAGAACGCGGGATAATCACTCCTGTCACGCTCAGACCCAAAGAAGATGGACGGTACGAAATCGTATCCGGGCATCGAAGGAAGAAGGCTTGTGAATTAGCTGGGTTTGAAACTGTTAAAGCCGAAGTTCGGGAAATGACCCGTGATGAAGCTATTATTTTAATGGTTGAATCTAACTTACAGCGTTCAACAATCCTTCCAAGTGAAAAAGCATTTTCGTACAAGATGCGTCTTGAAGCCATGAAAAGGCAAGTCGGAAGACCAAGTTTAGAAAATGGTTCTCCAATGGATAACAATTTAAGAGGCGTAAAAACTGCTTCTTTATTTCAGGAATCTACTGGAGATGGACAGGCACAGGTTTATAGATATATCCGTCTTACCGAACTGATCCCCGAACTTCTTGATATGGTCGATGAAAGCCGAATTGCATTGAGACCGGCAGTTGAACTTTCCTATCTGAAAAAGGAGGAACAG
>CAUABN010000063.1:0-6738 GCA_958427275.1 uncultured Anaerotruncus sp. | reverse complement strand
TCCCAACAACGGCTACAACACCATCAAATCCGGCAACACCCTGTTCGGCACCTGCGCCGGCAGCACGGTAATGAGCTTCCGCGATGTTGACTGGGTGTACGGCATATGCCCCTACCCCGCGATAGACAGCGAATCCGGCGGTTGCCACTCCACAGTCGGATTCCCCTACACCAACTTCTGCATTCCCTCCGCCGCGCCCAACAAGGCAATGTCCGGCGCCGCGCTTGAAGCGCTTGCATCCGAGAGCTACCGCCGCACATCTCCGACCCTGTTTGAGGTGGTTTTCAAGAGCGTGTACTCCAACGATCCGCTTGATGCGAGAATGTTTGACCTTATCAAGTCCAAAGTTTATGTTGACATGGCGCGCCTTTACAGCGGCAACTTCAACTGGTCCAACAGCGCCGTTGCACTCTTCCGCAACTGTGTTATAAACAACGAGCAGTCATGGGCGACCAAAGTCGAGTCCAACAGAAAATACATAAACGGCGTATTTTCCACGATATCCTCTTCGTTCCAGAAGTAAGGCGCGAGCGCGCGGCGCTCTTGACCGGCATGATATGCATCAGAGCCGACAACATCCGCCCGATGACATAAACATCACTCCGATTATATCTAACTCCACCCTCCATATAAATCAACTCCAAAAGATCACCCCCCTGAGGTCACGCCAACGGCGTGTCCGACGGGGGGAGTTTTTTGCGAAGCGTACCGGATATCAGAAAAGCAATTGAAAGGAGTGTTAAAAGCTCAAATGAGTTTTCAGCACCCCTTTTTGTGTATGTCAAACTTTATTTATCTGCAAAGTCCGAGCGAGATATCGTAAAGTCTCTTTATATCCGCCTCGCGCTTGGCGCAGATGGCTTTCATGGCGTCAATCTCTTCGGCGCTGAAGCCGTCAAGCTGACCGTCCTTCAGCTTCTTCTTATACATCTTGTCGGTCGTAAGTGCAAAACGGATGTCGGTGCTGACTATCTTGCCGTCGATCTCGGCAACAATGGCGTCGCTCTTGCCGTCAAGCAGCAGATCGACCGCAAAAACGCCCATCTCGGTGGCGGTCAGGCGGTCACGCAGTGTGGGATTGCCGCCGCGCACGATGTGTGCCAGACGTGCGAATTTTGTCTCTACGCCCGTCTCGGCGCCGATCTTCTTTGCCAGGACCTCGCTGTACGGCTTGCCGTCGGCGGTGAACACGCCCTCGGAAACTATAACGAGCATTCCGCGCTTACCGTCCGCCTTTGCCGCCTTTATGCGTGCGATCGCGGCGTCCTCGTCAAAGGGTACCTCGGGGATAGCGATGGCAACGGCGCCGGAGGCAATACCGGTCTTGAGCGCAATTTCGCCGCAATCGCGTCCCATCACCTCGACAACGTTGCATCTTGCGTGAGACTCGCAGGTGTCGCGCAGGCGGTCAACGCATTCAAGCACCGTGTTCATGGCGGTGTCAAAGCCGACAGTGTAATCGGTAGCGGTTATATCATTGTCGATGGAGCCGGTAACACCGATGGTGGGAATGCCGCGTATGGAAAGATCGGTTGCACCGCGGAAGGTCCCGTCGCCGCCGATAGCCACGATAGCGTCGATGTTATTGCGGCGGCAGGTCTCGATAGCCTTCTGCATACCTTCCTCGGTCTTGAACTCCGGGCAACGGTCGGAATAAATGATCGTTCCGCCCATATATGAAATGTTGGACACGCGGCGTGCGGTGAGGTCTATCATATTGTCGGCAATAAGTCCGCTGTAACCGCCGAGAATGCCCTTTACCTCAATACCGTGCTGAAGGGCGCGGCGGGTGATAGCTCTTATAGCGGCGTTCATGCCGGGGGCATCGCCGCCGGAGGTAAGTACGCCTATTTTATTGAATTTAGCCATTTTTCAAGTCTCCTGTGCTGAATACTTTTGTCCTGCTGCCGCGTGTGGCGGCACACAGCTTTTTTCCGATATATTGTATAATATTATTGACAGAAAATCAATACCGCAAGCGTAAAAAAAGCGCGAAAAAAAGGAAAAATCAAAAATTTCACGCCGGCTCGCCTGTCAGTCTCGCTCCGGAGCGGGTATCGTCAGCGCCTGTCCCATCGCCTGAGTTGCGGCGCTGTAACGGATGTATTCGCGCGAGCGGAGCGGCGACATTGAAAGACGCCTTACTCTTTCGCCGTCGGCATCCGATATCGCCACATATACCGTACCCACCGGCTCGGTATCGGTCCCGCCGCCGGGACCGGCATAGCCTGTCGTGGCAAGCCCGATATCCGCACCGAGCGCCAACCGCACGCCGCGTGCCATTTCGGCGGCTGTCTCGCGCGAGACCGCTGTATGCGCTTCAAGCGTTTCGCGCTTTACGCCAAGCAGCTTCATCTTCGCCTCGTTGCAGTAGGTCACACAGCCGCCGAGGAAAACATCCGAGCAGCCGGCAATGTCGGTGAGCCGCTTTGCCACAAGCCCTCCGGTGCAGGATTCGGCGACCGCCAGCGTTTTCCCCGCGGCGCGCAGCTCTGCGAGCAGCGCGTTTTCGACCGAACCCACATCTATGCCGTAGATATACCCGCCGACCTCGGTCGCGCGTATCCTCTTTATCGCCTCACGGCACATTGCGTCAGCGGCTTCATGCGTGACAGCGCGCGCACTCACACGAACGCGGACCTCGCCCTCCTTGCAGTATGGCGCAACGGTGGGATTTTCCCACTCCTTCATCATAGGGCGCAGGTGCTCCTCTACCGTGGATTCACCCATACCGAGGATATGGACATTGTGGCTGACTATCACCGCCCCCGAACGGCGGCAGAGATACGGATGTACCCGTTCGCGCCAGAGGGTGGTCATTTCTATCGGCACGCCCGGAAGCAGTATCGCTGTCTTGCCGCTTTTTTTGTCCTCCACAGCCATAGCCGGAGCGGTCCCCCAGTCATTTTCAAAAATGACCGCCCCCTCCGGGATCATCGCCTGCTTTATGTTGTTTTCGGGCATTTCGCGCCCGGTATCGGCAAAATAGCGGCGTATTTTGTCGAGCGTGTGCTCGTCAAGATGCATGGGAAGCCCGAAATACTCCGCCACTGTTTCCTTGGTGAGGTCGTCGCAGGTTGGTCCCAGACCGCCGCTCATAAACACGGCGTCCGCATGCTCAAATGCCGCCGCAAGCGCCGAACGCAGCCGTTCGGGGTTGTCCCCCACCACCGCCTGACGGTATACCGGAATACCCATTTCCGCAAGCCGCTGCGACATGAACGCCGCGTTGGTGTTCACAATGTCGCCAAGCAGAAGCTCGGTACCGACGCAGAGGATCTCCGCGCTTTTTATTTCAGTTTCAAACATTTTATCGCCTCCGAAAAAACGACGCAGACCGACATTCGTACGATGCGCGTCGCATCTGTATGTGTTATCGGTATATAATGTCTCCGTCCGTTTCGTCCATCATATCCGTCAAAGTGAATATCTGCATCTAATATATTACATTTATGTAATATAATATATCAAAAGCATCTTGCAAGTGTCGGATCGTGACGACCGGAGCGGACGACAGTCTTCAATATAATTATATCACCGGCTGAGCATTTTGTAAACCGCGGCACGCAATATTTGTTGACTTTTACGCGCGCGTGTGGTAATATTATAGCATATCGGATGTGACAGGAGACGTAAAATGTCGGTTTGCACTATATGTCCGCGCCACTGCTGTGTGGACCGCCGCACAGGGCGCGGCTTTTGTGGCGTGGGTGCCGAGCTGCGCGTATCGCGCGTTATGCGTCATTCGTTTGAAGAGCCGTGCATATCCGGCAAGCACGGCGCGGGCGCAATATTTTTCACCGGATGCAATCTCGGGTGCGTTTTTTGTCAGAACGCGCCGATAAGCCACCCGGCGCCGGGGCATGAGCCGGGCGATGAGATATCCCCTGCAGAGCTGGCGCAGATAATGCTCGATATTCAGACTGCGGGGCTTTCGTCTGTCGATCTTGTCACGCCCACACATTTCACGCCGCGCGTTGCCGAGGCGCTGCGGCTGGCACGCGCGAGCGGGCTTTCACTGCCGGTGGTATGGAACAGCGGCGGATATGAGTCGGTGGACACGCTTGCGGCTGTCGCAGGGCTTGTCGATGTGTACATGCCCGATTTCAAGTATTTTTCACCGGAGTTATCAAAAAAATACTCGGCGGCAGCCGATTATGCCGACCGCGCAGCCGAGTGTATCGGATATATGTACCGCGTCCTCGGCGAAGCGCGCTTTGACGGCGGAATGATGCGGAGCGGAGTGCTCGTGCGGCATCTGGTGCTTCCGGGCTGCCGCCGCGACTCGTTTGACGTGCTGCGACGGCTTGCCGGGATCGTACCGCCGGCCGGGATAAAGATCAGCCTTATGAGCCAGTATTCGCCGGAATTCTACACGGGCGACGACCGGGTCCTGCGCCGCCGAGTAACATCGTTTGAATACGATTCGGTAGTAGCGGAGGCAGACCGCCTCGGATTTGACGGATATATGCAGGCGCGAGCATCATCCGGAACAAAATACACCCCGGAATTCGGCGAACACATGACCGTGGACGCCTCCTGCCGGGGCATAAAAGATAAAGAATAAACCTTTCCGCACGGGTCTGCGGCGTTCCTGCCGCGCAAACAATCGAATACACAAAATGAGCTGTCGCGCAATGCGCGACAGCTCATTCATATTATTTATGGCAGTCGCTTCAGTCCTTATATATGGGGAAGCTGTCGGTCAGCTCGTGCACCTCGGCGGAAATGCGTTCGCGGTTGGCATCGAAATCAAACACGGCATCGGAGATAAATCCCGCTATCTTCTCCATTTCGGCAATACCGAAGCCGCGGGTCGTCACAGCCGGCGTTCCCACTCTGAGTCCAGATGTTATCATCGGCTTTTGCGGATCATTCGGCACCGCATTCTTGTTGGCGGTTATGCATACCTCGTCAAGGCGGGTCTCAAGCTCCTTGCCGGT
Organism: uncultured Anaerotruncus sp.; assembly: GCA_958427275.1. GTDB lineage: Bacteria > Bacillota > Clostridia > Oscillospirales > CAG-272 > CAG-390. Next base: position 1,795 of record CAUABN010000063.1, on the reverse strand, counting down.
CACGGGCGTGCCGCGAAGATCGAGCAGCATAAGGTGGTTGTCGGTTCCTCCGGAAATAAGGCGGATACCGCGTGCGGTAAGTCCGTCCGCAAGCGCGCGGGCGTTCTTTACGATATTGTTCTGATAGACGGTAAATTCGGGCGTAAGAGCCTCTCCAAGCGCTACCGCCTTTGCGGCGATGATGTGCATGAGCGGTCCGCCCTGCGTACCGGGGAATATCGCCTTGTCGATTCTTTGCGCCAGCTCCTCACGACAGAGTATCATGCCGCCGCGCGGTCCGCGAAGGGTCTTATGCGTGGTCGTGGTAACGACGTCGGCATAAGGCACGGGGCTGGGATGAAGCCCTGCTGCGACAAGCCCGGCGATGTGCGCCATATCGACCATGAGGAAAGCTCCTACCTCGTCGGCTATTTTACGGAAGCGTGCAAAATCTATCACACGCGGGTACGCGCTCGCACCCGCGATGATCATCTTGGGGTGACATTCAAGAGCCGCCTCGCGCACCGCGTCATAGTCGATGGTCTCGGTGACAGGATCAACGCCGTAATGGACTATATTGAAATACTTACCCGAAACATTCAGCTTCATACCGTGCGAAAGATGACCGCCTGCGGCAAGGCTCATCGAAAGCACCGTATCTCCCGGCTCCAGCAGCGCAAAGAACACGGCAAAGTTTGCGGACGCGCCGCTGTGCGGCTGAACGTTGGCGTGCTCCGCGCCGAAAAGCCGGCAGGCACGCTCGCGCGCCAGTTCCTCTACCTCGTCAACATAGGCGCAACCGCCGTAATAACGGTGTCCGGGATAGCCCTCGGCATATTTGTTTGTAAGCACTCCGCCCGCGGCAAGAAGCACTGCCTCGGACACTATATTCTCGGATGCTATAAGCTCGATATTGCGGCGCTGGCGGGAAAGCTCGCGCGCACATGCTGCACCGACCTCGGGATCGAATGCTGAAAGTTTTTCAAAAAACATAAGGTATACCTGCTTTCTTGAGGACAGGAACGCTCCGCGGCATACAGCCCTCAGATATTCCCGCCTTATAGACTCTGTTACATTATATTATACATTTTTATTCCGTTACCGTCAAGTCCCCGGCGCGAAAAATGAATGAGGCGCGTGCATTTCCTGCACCACGCGCCATGCTCAGGTATGCCACGCAGGCATATGCGGCATATTTTTTCTTTTGTTCCTGCAAAAAGGGGCTGTTGAAAAAAACCGATGTTTTTAACAGCCCCTACTCAAATATGAGCGTTACCCTCCGAGATACGCACGCTTTATCTGGTCGCTCGAGGCAAGCTCGGCTCCCGTTCCGGAAAGCACTATCCGTCCGGACTCGCAGACATACGCACGGTCGGCGATAGCAAGCGCCATTTCGGCGTTCTGCTCGACGAGAAGTATCGTTGTGCCCGCTTCGTGAAGCTCCTTGATGATATCAAAGATCTGCTGTACAAGTATGGGCGCAAGTCCCATCGACGGCTCGTCAAGCATAAGCAACTTCGGGTGGCTCATGAGAGCGCGCCCCATTGCAAGCATCTGCTGCTCGCCGCCGGAAAGCGTACCGGCGATCTGATTTTTACGGTGCTTCAGACGCGGGAAGCGACGGAAAACGTCGGCTATGTCTTCTTTTGTGCCGTCCCTGCGCGTATAAGCGCCCATCTCAAGGTTCTCGGTCACCGTCATCTGCAAAAAGATGCGGCGTCCCTCCGGAACATGCGCAAGTCCCTCCGACACGAGTCGGTACGGTTCGGTATGCGCGATGCTTTTTCCGTTGAATATGATATCTCCCGTCCGGGAA
>CAUABN010000062.1:0-6745 GCA_958427275.1 uncultured Anaerotruncus sp. | reverse complement strand
GCAGCACTGCGTATGCCGATGCTTGCGGTGAGCGGCGTGCTGGCGGGGCTTTTTATGACCTTTCCTACATATACAGGCGCTGTGCTCCAATGGCTGGTTTACATTCCTGCGGCATGGGTGCTGTTTTCGTTGGCGCGTGACGGCGACGGCGCACGCCGCGTGTACCTGCGCGCATACCGGTACGGCTTTTTCTTTTTTATGGCTGAATATCTGGTGAATTATCATTGGTTCTTCTCCTTTTACCCGCTTGATTTCACCGGCATGAGCCGCGTGTCCGCCGCAGTCGTTGTCGCGGTGGCATGGATAGGACTTTCCGTGCTTGCTTCGGTGGCTGGCGGCGCTGTGTTCCTGCTTTTTGTGATAGCAGCGCGCGGAAGAGCCGCCAAGGACGCGCCTGTCGTCCTCCCGTTTATCGGCGGCGCGCTGTTTGCTCTTTTTGAATGGATCGAAACGTTTGGTTGGATGGGCGTTCCGTGGGGCAGAGCGGCGCTCGGTCAGCTTGCCTTCGGCAATGCCGTAACAGTCATGTCGGCGTCCCTGTTCGGCAGTTATTTCGTGACATTCCTTATCGTATCGTTTTCTTTTCTTGTGGCTGATGCGGCGCGCCGTCCCAAACGCGCGGCGCTCATACGCGCGTCTGTGGCGCTTATACTTGCCGCGGCGAATGTCGTCCTTGGGGCGGCGCTCCTTGCAGTGCCGGAAAAGGGACATGACATCAACGTTGCCGCGATACAGGGCAATGTTTCATCCCGCGATAAATTCCGGATATCGAACGCAGAGACGGTAAAAATATACGAAAAGCTGATACGCGAGGCGGCGGAGAACGGCGCGGAGCTGATCGTTTGTCCCGAAAGCGCATTCCCGTGGAACCTGCTGAAGGATGAAGGCTCGCTCGGGGTTTTCCGCACCATTGCCGGTGAATATGACGTCAGCATCGTGCTTGGATGTCTTGAGGGCTGGCGCGACGAGCAGGAAAACATACTTGCGCTCATGTATCCGGATGGCAGCATATCCGATGTAAAATACTCAAAGCGTCATCTTGTGCCGTTCGGCGAATATATGCCGTGGCGTGATTTTCTCAGCACGCTCATCCCTCCGCTGGCGGAAATAAGTATGCTTGAATACGACATCCGGGAGGGCAGCGAGACTGCCGTCATGACGCTTTCGGACGGTACGCGCATCGGCGGGTTGATATGCTTTGATTCGATATACGAAGAGCTTGCGCTCTCCTCGGCTCGTGACGGCGCGCATATCCTTGTCCTCGGCACGAACGATTCATGGTTCACCGATTCTGCCGCAGTCTATATGCACAACGCGCAGGCGCGCCTGCGCGCCATCGAGACCGGGCTTCCCGTCGTCCGTGCGGCAAACACAGGCATTTCATCGCTTATCGACAGTCACGGCGCGGTACACGGAACGCTTCCGCCTCTTGTTGACGGTGCGCTGTGCGGGACCCTTACGACAGGTTTCGCGTCCCTGTACAGCCGCACCGGAAATATCTTTGTATATCTGCTCATCGCCTTTTACGTTGCCGTTACGGTATACGGCATAGCATGCGGCGTTATCGGACGCCGCAGAAAAAAACACTGAAAAATATTTTTACACATCCGGCGCGATAACGCTCCGGTCATTCCTGCATTATCACGTATAAAATTCCCGCTCCCATCATATTATTGAACTGAAAAGACGCACGTCGTCAGCGGTTCGGGGAGCGGGATATTTTCTCACGCGCCGCTGTCTCTGTGCAGACGGAAGGAAAGGAAATACTTTTATGTCAGATAAGCAGAACAGCGTTTACCGCGATATTGCCGAACGTACGGGCGGCGATATCTACATCGGTGTTGTGGGACCGGTGCGCACGGGAAAATCCACATTCATCAAGCGCTTTATGGAGGAGCTGGTGCTGCCGAACATTGCGGACGGTTACAGCCGCGACCGTGCGAGAGACGAGCTTCCGCAAAGCGCGGCGGGGAAAACGGTAATGACCACCGAGCCGAAATTCATTCCGGATGAGGCGATACCGATAACCGTAGGAGACGGCGGCGCGCTGCGCGTCCGTATGATCGACTGCGTGGGATATATAGTCCCAGAGGCTCTCGGCGCCATCGAAAACGACCGTCCGCGCATGGTCCACACGCCGTGGAGCGACGAGCCTGTGCCGTTTATACAGGCTGCCGAGGAGGGAACGCACAAGGTGATATGCGAGCATTCCACCATCGGTATGATCGTTACGACCGACGGCACGATAGGGGAGATACCGCGCTCGGCTTACGAAGAAGCCGAGGAGCGTGTTGTCAGGGAGCTGCGCGCTATCGGCAAGCCGTTTGCGGTGATACTCAATTCCGCGCATCCGTCCTCACCCGAGGCGACGGCGCTGGGACACGAGCTTGAGGCAAAATACGGCGTTCCTGTGGCGCTTGTGAGTTGTCCGGAGCTTGACGCCGACGATATACGTGAGATACTTTCGATGATACTTGACGAATTTCCGGTCACCGAGGTATCCGTCAGGTTGCCCGACTGGATAGCCGCGCTCGCCCCGGATCATCGCATACGTGCGTCCGTTGAAGCCACGGTGCGCGAATGCGCTGTGGCGGCTGACAAAGCCGGCGACATTGCGGCGGCTTACTCCGGGCTTTCCGAAAACGAATATCTCGGTGAAGTCCGCATAGACAGCATTGACCTCGGCACCGGCTGTGCGTCTGTCAGCGCCGATGCGGCGGACGGACTTTTCTACACCGTCCTCGGCGAGGCGAGCGGACTTGATATCAAGGGAGAGGCTGACTTGTTCCGCCAGCTCGGCGAGCTTGCGGCAATTAAAAAGAAATACGACCGTATTTCCGAGGCGCTGGGAGACGCCGAGGAGAAGGGCTACGGCATCGTGATGCCGGGCGTCGGCGAGCTTAAGCTTGAAGAGCCTGAGGTGGTACGGCAGGGCGGCGGTTATGCTGTGAAACTGCGCGCGACGGCTGAGTCCATACATATGATCCGTGCCGGCATCGAAGCCGAAGTAAATCCGATAGTCGGCAGCGAAGATCAGGCGCGCGAGCTGATAAGCTATCTGCGCCGCGAGATGGAGAGCGATCCCGGGTCCGTGTGGCGGTCCAACATGTTCGGGCGTTCGCTTTACGATCTCATAGGCGACGGTCTGCGCTCAAAGCTCGAACATCTGCCCGATGATGCGCGCGAAAAGCTCTCCGAAACGCTTGAGCGGATAATAAACGAGGGCATCGGCGGGCTTATCTGCATTCTCATTTGACGTACTGCTCTTCGCGTGTGACGGAAGTGTGAGGGATAACGCATTTTTTACAATTATTTTGTGAAAAAACGCGATTGCCTATTTATTTTTCACAAAGAATATGCTATAATAAAGGTGCGGAAAGTAGATCGGGTCTGCTGCGGCAGACACGAACGACACCGAGTATACAGTCAAAAAAGCAGGAGGTAAATCACTATGAAGATCACATTTGTCGGCAGACACATGAGCGTTCCGGAGGACATGAAGGACTTGCTTGAAAAGAAGCTTGCCAAATTCGACCGCTATTTTTCGGATGAACCGGACGCAACGGTAACCTTCAGCCGCAAACGCAATCGGGAAAATATTGAAGTTACAATATCGGCTGGCGGAACTCTTTTCCGCTGTGAGACCGATGACGAGACCTTCCGCAACGCGATAGATCATGCGGTCGATACCATCGACCGCCAGATAAGACGCAACAAAACAAGGCTTGCCAAACGTCTGCGTCCGGATGCCTTTTCCGCCGCGGCGGGGGCGCTTCCGGCAGATGATAATATCGATGAGCCGGAGGCGACCGAGTTTGTTATCCGCCACAAGAGTTTCCAGCTGAAGCCCATGTCGGTGGAGGAAGCCATCCTTCAGATGAACCTTCTCGGGCATGAATTCTTCATGTTTTCCGATGCCGAGACCGGCGACGCCTGTGTGGTCTACACGCGCCGCGACGGCGACTACGGTCTTATCACGCCGCAGAAATAACCTATCATTCCCCACTGTGGGACCGGCGACATCGCCGGTCCCACAAAAATTCTGTCGTGAAACAAAAAATCAGGTAAATTTTTAACGTATTTTGTCGGCGCCCGACGCGGCGCCAGCATATTTTTTCGTTTTTGTCAAGAGGAAATTTGCCTCTTGTCTCTCAAAATGTCCTTGTGATTATGCACAATTATCAACGGCAAAGGGCGCTTATTTTTCTCTATTGGATTATTTGCACGAAAATCACCCCTAAGATTCGTCATAATTGATAGTTTACAAATGGCGCATTTTGGTGTATAATGTCTGTACAGTTGTGCGGGTCGTCGCGCGATTGCCCCGAATGCACAGCGGTCACCGGTTTATGCGGAATATCAAGCTCATGATACCAACTCGCACTTATCGGTCGCCGTCTGTGTCTTTTTTATACTCGGGTGGCGTTTGTGCATGGTCCGGGCTTCATACCCCGATGGTAAAGTGAGTACAGGTTCATATCGCCGCACGCCGTGAAGTCACACGGGCGTGAAAATGAGTGATGGATGTTCATTCGGCGTGGATAAGATCGCCGTTTGGGAGCCATGACTGCATCGGAGCGGCTTTCCCGTCAGATTTTTTTACTGTCAACAGGAAAAAATCAAAAAAACACTTGACAAACGCCGTATCAGGTGATATAATACTTTCGCAAACAAAGAAGAACTCTCCGTTCTCACCCTGCCGCACAGCGAGCTTGGTCAATATTCTTCCCAATTCACGGGATATGAGCGCGGAGTTTTGCTTCGCGCGTTTTGTTTTTCAAGGTCAATTTATTCGGAGGTGAGCTACAATAGCAACAAAAGAAAATCTCGTCAATGAGGCGATACGATTCAAGGAAGTAAGACTTCTCGACCAGGAGGGTAAGCAGCTCGGTATCATGAGCTCGGACGCCGCGCTTCGCACAGCGTATGACCGCGGACTTGATCTTGTGCTTATGTCGGCACAGTCACAGCCTCCGGTATGCCGTATAATGGACTACGGCAAATTCCGCTTTGAGCGCGAAAAGAAGGAGAAAGAAGCCAAAAAGAAGCAGACAACGATCGAACTCAAGGAAGTTCAGCTTTCATGCCGCATAGAGCAGAACGACTTCAACACCAAGGTCAAGCATGCTCTGCGTTTTCTCGGCGACGGCAACAAGGTAAAGGTCGTGCTGCGTTTCCGCGGTCGTGAGATGAGTCACCAGGAGATCGGGCGCGATCTGCTCAAGCAGTTTGCCGATGCGTGCGCCGAGTCGGGATCGGTCGATAAGCAGCCATTGCTTGACGGCAGATTCATGACAATGATAATCGCTCCGCTCAAAAACGCCAAGTAATTCATTGCCGGGAAACGGCGCTCGTTCATCAACGGCTTAAATGCCTTAATGATATAATAATCACGATAGGTCATCTATACAAAGGAGAACAAAATTATGGGAAAAATCAAGACACACAGAGCTTCCGCCAAGCGTTTCTCTGTAACGGGAACCGGCAAAGTGAAGATGAATCACTCTCATCACCGTCATAAGCTCGGCATAAAGGACCAGAAGCGCAAGATGCATCTTCGCACCGCTGACTATGTTCAGGGCAAGATGGCCAAGAACATCCGCGCGATGATCAACAAATAAGCGACACCGATTCCGTTCGTTAAAGCCGATGGAGGGCTGAAGGCGCCGCGCGTTGGCAACCCCTCCGCAAAAAAACAGCAAAGAGAAAGGTATTAAGATAAAATGGCAAGAGTAAAAGGCGCAATGATGACGCGCAAGAGAAGAAATAAAGTCCTTAAGGCCGCTCGTGGCTACTGGGGTTCAAAGAGCAAGCATTTCAAGATGGCAAAGCAGGCGGTCATGAAGAGCGGCAACTACGCCTTCATCGGACGCAAGCAGAGAAAGAGAGACTTCCGCCGTCTGTGGATTGCTCGTATTTCCGCGCAGGCAAAGGTCAACGGCATGAACTATTCCAACTTCATGCACGGACTCAAGCTCGCCGGTATCGACCTCAACCGCAAGATGCTGGCAGAGATCGCTGTTGCCGACAAGGCTGCATTTGCAGAGCTTGCCGATAAGGCAAAGGCGGCTCTTTAAGAGAACACCGAAAAACGCGGGGACTGTATGCATTTACGCAACAGCCCCGCGGCTTTTTTGACATTATGTCAACACAAGAAAACAAGTGAGGTACGGCAGATGCCATCGTATATTTCATCACGTCACAACCCGACCGTCATGCTTGCGGCGTCGCTGTCTGACAAAAAGAACCGCGAGCGCGAGAGACTTTTCCGCTTTGACGGAAAAAAACTGTTTGCCGAGGCATGTTCCTGCGGTGTTGACATCCGATACGTTTTTTTGCGCGAAAACAAGAAGGATGATCTGACCTTATTTGTAAATGAATGCGCGCAAGAGAATAATATAGAACTGTCGGAGTGCGTTTTTGTGCTTTCGGAAGCGGCATTTGACAAAATATGCGATGAAAAATCGCCCGAAGGCATAATTACCGTAGCAAAATATATTGACAAACTCCGCAAAATCGCTACAATAAATAATATGACGGAAGTCATCGGCTGGGCGTCCGGGGTTCCGGACGGCAGGATAATGGCATTTGAGTCACTGCGCGACCCGGGAAATCTCGGTACGGTGATACGTACCGCGGCGGCTCTCGGGATCGGAACGCTGCTGCTTTCGTCGGACTGTGCCGATATTTACAATCCGCGCACCCTGCGTGCGGCAATGGGGGCGCTGTTCACCCGCCGCATCAT
>CAUABN010000061.1:0-6780 GCA_958427275.1 uncultured Anaerotruncus sp. | reverse complement strand
CTTGCCGCAAGGGAATGCGGGAACGACGATGTAGAGGCATTCGACAATACAGACACAGGCGACACAAAGCTCAGTAAGGAATTTTACGCAAGAGCAAGACGGACGGTGAGCAGATACCGCCACAGAACGATGCTGAAGACGCTGCACCGTGTGAACGTAAGGATAGCGGTGGCGCTTATGGCGCTGATGACGCTTTGCGCCATCACGGTAGTGTTGGCGATACCGGACCTCCGCAGCGCTGTCGGTGGCGCCGTTGTGGAATGGTACAACGAGTGTGTTTCGATAAAATTCGAACCGAATGAGTCGGATATCGCGGATGCTTCCGCAAACCGTAATTCCGACAAGATGATGGCCGTATCCGATGTCAAAAAGCCGACTCGTCTTCCGGACGGTGCGACCGAGAAAGTGGTCGCGAATAATAAATGGATGTTTACAATAGATTACTATTCCGGCGATAAACTGTTATGCGACTATAGTCAGTGTCCGCTCACCGATAGCAAAGCGTATTTCGACAATACCGGAATAAAAATAAGCAGTATCGATATACACGGCTACACCGCGGGTTTGATCGAATATTCCGGTCACAACGATAAGGTCCTCATATGGACTGACGGTCAGTACATTTACCGTATCATGTCCTACGAGCTGAGCCGGGGCGAACTGATAGATATGGCGGAAAGCATATTCGAGGGTGCGCAGTGACCGTAATACCGTCCCGCGAAAAAAATAAATAAAAAAATCAAAGATCGGTGTCACAAAACGCCGGTCTTTTTGTTATAAGAGTAGATACAACATATAAGCGTAAATACGGAGGCATTTTATGAACGTAAGAAAAAGCGTAAAGCTGGTAGTTTCCGCTATCCTTCTTGCCGCGCTTATGTCCGCCCTTTGTGTGAACATTTTTGCCGGTAACGATCTGATAGCGCCCCTGTGGAACAGCATCCTTTCCGCCGCGGTCAATCTTGAATTTGACGGGAACGAGGGACACGCATTGGGTGAAGCGAGAAAAAAGTCCACCGCAACGGCGATCGAAGCCTTTTTGTATGTGTATGAACTCGTTGAAGACGAGTGGGTATATGTTGACGGTTGGTACGATTTAAAATTCAGCGGAGCACTGGAAATGGACAAGACGTTTACCGGTGTAAGCGGCACTACATACAGGGTGGAATTTATCGTTACCGCATATACCGGCGGCTACAACAAAAACCCCGAAACGACGACAGTTGAGCGCATCAGAGTCTGCCCTTGACGGCAAAATAACATCAGGCAATCCCTTCTTTCCCTAAAAAGAGGTTTTGCAGGCGGTGTTGAAAGACCAAAGCGGTTTTTCTACACCGCCGTTGGCTTGACCGTTTTGCCGCCGGAAGACCGGAGGACTCCCCAAATGAAATACTTAAGGCTTTGCCCGCGGGCAAAGCCTTAAGTATTTTTACCGGATGTCTTATGCCATGTCGCATACGACGCAGGTCACATCCTGGGGTGCAAGCGTGACCGACCTGCCGAGGATATCGAATGTAAGCGTCTCGGCGGCATCGCTGCGGAGAGCAAAGAGATGCTCGGTCCCGTTTTTGTATTCACAGCAGTGAATACCCTCGGGAAGGGTAAGGTCGGTGTCGCACACAAAGCGGGCGTTGCCCCAGTCGTAGAAGAAGCGGCTGTATTTGGCTTTGAGGTCGAGTATCTTTTTAAGATGCTCGCCGTACTCGGGCATACCCGCAACGCCTATCTTGCGGCAGCGCCATATTGCAACGTCAAAGCGCATACCGTAAATGAATGCGTGGTTGAGGTCGTCCTTCCAGCCGCGGCGGCAGTCGTGTATCCAGCGGTTGGATATGATAGGCTCGGGGAAGGTGCGGCGGTACAGTTCGGGGAAGAGCGTTTGCACGTTGCCGGCAAGCGTGGAGCGGTAGCCCGCGCCGCGGTCGCAGCCGTGGGTGTAGTCCACCTCGCAGATAAGAGAATCGTTTACGCACTCGGTGCCCACAGCCTGGTCGGGACCGAGGAGGGCGCGCACGTCGCGCATATTGCGGCGGCGGTAGACAATTTCGTCATCCGGACGATAGCCGTGCTCGTGTTCGGGGTTGAAGCAGAGCTTTGAGCGGCCGCCGATCTGGTCGTAAAAAATGCTGTCGGGATTGAATGAGAGCTTCAGTCTGCCGTTCTCTATCAGCTTGTCGTGCCATATCTTTGTCGCCTGGCAGGAGTCAACAAATGACTTGTAGCCGTAATTGCGCAGCACGGTGCCGTTGTTTTCGAATTTGTAGTGATCCTCGTATTCGTTGCCGTCAATGTCTATGCGCGCGGCTTCCTTGTGATGCTCGTGGTAGAAGTCGGTGTTTTTGTCGATAAGGATGCCGTTGTTGTAAAGTATCACGTGTCCGCCGAGGCGCTGTACTTCGGCTATCGCCGCGCGAAGCCCCTCCTCGCCGCCAAGCTCGGGGTCCACCTCGTAGTGGGGGTAGCCGTTGTCAAAGCGGCCGCGCCACCAGCCGAACACGAGCAGGGTGTCAAGACCGTACTGCTTGCCCTCAAGGTAAAGCCGGGGCAGGTCCTCGTATTTCCAGAATATCTCGCCGAACTGGTGGCGAAGGATTATGCGCTGCCATCCGGTCATTTCCTTTACCCAGCGGCGAGGTTCGACCGGCTTGAAGAAGGTGGAATGCGCAAATGCGCCGTAAATATCCGAGCCTGTGCGCCAGTCGCCCTCTGCCATTGTGACCACAACGGGGGGAGTGCATATTGCCTCGCCTTTGCGCGCAAAGGGATAGTGGCATATAGCCGAAACAAGGCGCGGCGTCGTCGCCTCGCGCGGCTGTATGGCGTTTAGCAGGCAGCAGGCGCGGGTGCGCTCGTCATGGCGTCCGACATAGAGGAAGTATTTGTCCGACTGAAGCCCAAGCCATGTCATAGTGCAGGGGCGCGGGTATACAAGGGTGGATTTTATCTCGTTGTAGTCCGAACTCATATATTCGGTGTGAGCGGAGGCAAGCGCACGCCAGGGGTTCTTTATGCGCTCGCCCATGCCCGAGGGACGGTAAAGAATATCGTCGGCGCGCTCGCCGACAAGGCGGTTGAGGTCGATGTAGGGATATTCAAGCTCGTTTATGCGGGCGTCCCCGCGGTTCTCAACGCAGGCGTCAAAGGTGTACCTGTCGCCGGAGTCTGTTATGGTAAGCGTCAGTTTTACGTCGAGCTTTCTGCCGATGTCGGTCACAAGTCCGTCGTAGACCACGGTGGTGCGGCAGCCGTCAACCGTTACGGCGCCGTGCTGATCGGCGGAATGCACGGTCATTTCGATATAGTACCCGTCGTCCGCCATTATGCGCCAGAAATCGCCGCCTTCAGTGCCGGCAAGAGGCGTGCCGTCGGCACTCCATGTTATGCGCGAGGCGTCGGGCGAAAGGCTGAATCTGAGAAGATTTTTCATTTTTTGAGGATCTCCTTTTCGCTTTTAAGTATGTTACTATATTAGCACCGAAAACTCGCAAAATATATAAAAATCTTATATTCTTTTTCGGAAATCATACGAAAGCGCCGCGCGGCGCTTTCGGGGGCTGATAAAATTCAAAAAAAGATCGGAAAAAATGCGGAAAACTATTGCATGATGAAAAAAAGTGTGGTATAATTAATATAGAGTATATTATGATGTAATGGAGAGTGGGCTTGCGTCCACTCTTATTTAGTGAAGAGAAAGGTGCTGACGGTATGAAAAAGGAACTCAGCGGCGTAGCAGGAAAGGTTTACGAGCTGCTTCTGCCGGTCGTGAGAGACGCCGGATGCGATATCTGGGATATTGATTTCGTAAAGGAAGGTACGAGAAGGATACTGCGCATAACCATCGACGCGGAGGGCGGCGTGGGTATCGACGACTGCGAGCGCGTTCACCACGCGGTCGATCCGGTGCTTGACGAAGCCGACCCCATAGACGGCGCGTATTACCTTGAGGTCTCCTCACCCGGCATCGAGAGGGAGCTGACGCTTGAGCGCCACATCCCCGCTTGTATCGGTGAGAAGGTCGAGGCGCGTCTTTACGCACCGCAGGACGGCAGACGCGTGTTTGCCGGAAGGCTCGTCGGCGCCGATGACGAGGGGCGCGTTCTTATATGCGAGAGCGAGGGGAGCGAACCTTGCAGGCTGCCCGCCGACGCGATAGCAAAAATGAAGGTCATATACGACTTCGGCGACTAAGCCGGAGCAAGGCATAACGGAATATATTTTAAGGAAGCATTTTTAGCAAAAGCAAGCATGTCGGCGCCGCAGGCGCCGGAAGAAAGGAAAATGAGATGAACACAGAATTTTTCGCCGCTCTTGACCTGCTTGAAAAGGAAAAGGGCATACCCAAGGACTATATGCTTGAGAAGATCGAGGCGGCGCTCATTGCTGCGTATAAAAAGGAATACGGTAACAACACGAACGTCCGTGTGGTGATAGACGAGGCAAAAAAGGACGTCAAGGTCTATCAGCAGAAGGAGGTCGTCGCCGAGGTGGATAATCCCGAAACTCAGCTTTCCCTTGAGGAAGCGCGCCAGATAAACAAGCGTGCGACCGTGGGCAAGGTGCTTGAGTTCGAGGTAAAGACCAAAAACTTCCGCCGCCTTTCGGCGGGCGCGGCAAAGTCGGTGATAATCCAGGGCGTGCGTGAGGCTGAACGCAAAATAGCGCAGGAGGCTTACGAGAAGAAGCGCGAGGAGATAATCACCGCGACGGTCGAAAAGATAGACCACGAGAGCGGTAACATACTTATCGACACCGGCACGGGCCGCGCGGTGCTCACCGCAGGCGAGCAGATACCGGGCGAGCAGTTCACGATAGGGCAGAAGATAAAGGTCTACGTGCTTGAGGTCAATCGCGACGCGCGCGGACCGCTCGTAACGCTTTCCCGCGTACATCCCGGCTTTGTTTGCCGTATGTTTGAGCTTGAGGTCCCCGAAATCGCGGACGGTACCGTTATAATCAAGGGTATCGCACGCGAGGCAGGCTCGCGCACAAAGCTCGCGGTAATGTCGCGCGACGAGGCGGTCGATCCCGTCGGAGCCTGTATAGGCAATCACGGAATGCGTATAAACAACATCTGCGCCGAGCTGGGCGGAGAAAAAATAGACATAGTGCGGTACAGCGAACAGCCCGAGGAATATATAGCTTCGGCGCTTGCTCCCGCAACGATAGATTCGGTGGATATGACCGCCGAGCGTTCGGCACATGTAGTGGTAAAGCCGGATCAGCTTTCGCTCGCTATCGGACGCGAGGGGCAGAACGCCCGCCTTGCGGCACGTCTTACCGGCTGCAAGATAGATATCAAGACCGAATGACCCGATGAAAAACAAGGGTGCCGCGGTACAGAAGGAAAAAAAGATTCCCGAGCGCCAGTGCCTCGGGTGCGGTGAACACCGCCCGAAGGGCGAGCTTGTGAGGATCGTGCGGGCGCCGGACGGAACGGTCTCTATCGACCGTACCGGAAAAAAGCCGGGGCGCGGGGCGTATATCTGTCCTGCCGCCGCCTGCCTCGCCAGGGTGAGAAAAAATCACCGTGTCGAGCAGAATTTCGGCTGTGCCATACCCGATGAGGTATGGGATGCGCTTGCAAAGGAGCTTGAAGCCGCAAAATAAACGCGGGATATTCCTATGATCCCGCAGGGTAATCAATAAACAAAGGATACAGAAGAGCAGAGTATGCAGAAAAGATCCGGTCATGCCGCAGGTGCGGATGAGGGGCGCGTAAAGGAAACCCGCAAAAAAAGCGGCGCGCCGACGAAAAAAACAGAAAAAAAAGAGAGCATATCGCCCCCGCTTGCGGAAGGAGCGGCGCGTACAGCCGCCGTGGCGCGTATGCTCGGTAATATCGGACTTTGCGTCCGTGCCGGGGCTGTCGTGCGCGGCACCGAGCTTGTGTGCGATGCACTCAAGGCGGGGTCGGCGAAGCTGGTGATATCAGCGGGGGACAATTCCCCGAACACGGCAAAGCGTCTGCACGACAGATGCGCATACTATGGCGTAAGGCTTATGGTGCTTCCGGCAACGGGAGCGGAGCTTGCCGCGGCAGTCGGCCGCGGAGGCATAACGGCGGCGGTCGCTGTGACCGACGCGTCAATGGTCAGGATGATAGAAAAAGCGGCGCTACCGCTCGGTATCTGATAAACCCCCAAGGAGGATGATGGAATATGGCAGCAACAGCACAGGTTAAGGTAAATCAGCTTGCAAAGGATCTCGGGCTCAAGACAAAGGAAGTAACCGATTTCTTTGCGGAAGCGGGTATAGAGATCAAAACGCAGAAGGCGCTTGAGCCGTTTGAGCTTGATCTGTTTCTTGAAAAAATGACCCGCGCCAATCAGATAGACAATATCGACGGCGTGACATTCATTCCGTCACTTCTTCCTGCCAAGGAGAACGCCGCGGAGAAGCCCGCCGAGGCGGCAAAGCCCCGTCAGGAGACAAAGCCTGCCGCGGAGGAGCCGAAAAAAGCGGCTCCCGAGACAAAGCCCGCGGAAAAGACAGCGGAGAAGCCGGCAGAAAACAAAAAGCCGCCGAAGACAGTGACGGGCGGAGCGCAGGTCAACCCCGCGCGTTCGGCAGGCGAGCGCTTTGAGGACCGTCTTAAAAAGGCGGAGCAGGCGAACTCTCAGCAGAAAAAGAACAACGAGCGCACGCAGGAGCAGAAGGCGGAGAAAAGCCAGAAGCAGAAGCAGCCGGGGCTTGCCATCGGCTCGTCGGCGACAGACGGAGCCAAGGAAACTGTCACCGTCAACAAAAACGCCGGTACGCGCGTGGTGGACACGCGCGGCA
>CAUABN010000060.1:0-6835 GCA_958427275.1 uncultured Anaerotruncus sp. | reverse complement strand
CGGCAATGACCGGAGTTGAGAGCGAAAAAACGGGAAAACATACATACTATACGGGCAAAATAGCGGGGCGCGACTGTGTTCTTGCCCGGTGCGGCGTGGGAATGGTCAACGCCGCGACCGCCGCAACGGTGATAATTGAAAAGTACCGCCCCTCGGTTATCATCAATATCGGCGTCGGCGGCGGGCTTGCCCCCGACCTTTCGATGGGCGAGATGATAGCGGCAACGGCGCTTTGCACACACGACCTTGATTACGGAGTTCTCGGCGATGCGCGCGGAACGGTATTTTACCCCGATGATGAGGAACTGATCATGCTGCCGACAGACAGACCGGTGACCAATCTGCTCGTCAGCACCGCCGCCTCTCTCGGAATTGCCTGCCGGCGCGGGATAATCGCCTCGGGCGACAAGTTTGTGTCAAGCAGTGAGGCGCGCGCCGATATACGCGGTGCGTTCGGCGCCGATGTGTGCGAAATGGAGGGCGCGGCTATGGCTCAGGTGGCGTATGCTTTCGGCGTACCGTTTGCGGTGCTCAGGTCGGTTTCCGATCTTGCTGACGGCTCGGCGCCCGAGAGCTTTGAAAAATTTGCCGCGGAATGCGCCGCGACAGCGGCAAAGCTGCTGCTCCGCGCTGTCGAGGCGCTGTAAAAAAACAATTCAGTCCGCCGATGCGGGCGTAATAAAACGATAGATATAACGGTGAACGTTCAGCGATTGCCGGATTTCAGAGGTACGTCATGCCAAAAATCAAGTATCATGAAAGCAGAAAAATAGAAAGCATCCGCTCCGCGCTCCGCGCCAGCGAGCGTCTTTACGGCGAGCGTCCTGCGTTTATGCAGAAGCTCGACGGCGAATACAAAACCGTGACCTATTCGCGCTTCCGCGACATGTACGAGGCGCTGGGCACCGAGTTGTGGGCGCGCGGGCTTTCGGGCAGGCGCATAATAGTTACGGGCGACAACTGCCTTGACTGGGCTACCGTCTACATTGCCACAGTAGCGGGCTTGGGCGTCATCGTCCCCGTGGACAAGGAGCTTCCCGCCGAGGAGCTTTGCAACATTGCCTCTATAAGCGAGGCGGGAGCGATATTCTACTCGCCGCGTCTTGCCGCCAAGGCAGCCGCGCTCCCCGATGACATTCAGAAATATTCCTTTGACGACATATCCGCGCTCATCGAATCCGGCAAGGAGCGTCTTCTCAACGGCGAGCGCGAATATCTGCGCGCCTACATCGATCCCGATGTAATGACCGCTCTTATTTTCACCTCCGGTACGACCGGCAACTCAAAGGGCGTTATGCTTTCGCACCGCAACATATGCTTCTGCCTAAGCGAGGTCGCGCACATGGCGTACATCGGACCGGAGGAGGTCTTCCTTTCCATCCTGCCGATGCACCATGTATACGAATGCACCTGCGGCTTCCTTTTCCCGCTCACGCGCGGCTGCTGTGTGGCATTTTCCGAGGGACTCCGCTACATTACGCGCAACATGCAGGAGGTGCGTCCGACCATTGTATGCTGTGTTCCCATTCTGCTTGAGACCATTTACCGCAAGATATGGATGAACATCCGCCGCAAGGGTATCGAAAAAAAGGTCCGGAACGCCATAAAGCTGACCCGTCATGCGGGGCTTGGGCTGAAGCGGCGTGTTTTTGCCGAGATACACGATTCTCTCGGCGGCAGGATAAGAATGTTCATCTGCGGCGGAGCCGCCGCCGATCCCGAGGTCATGCGCGGTCTGCGCGATTTCGGCTTGCTTGCCATACAGGGATACGGTCTTACCGAATGCTCTCCGCTTGCCGCGGTCAACAAGGATGACTACTACCGCGACGATTCCGCCGGTCTTGCCACTCCCAACGGGGTGCTTGACATCTACGATGTGCAGGACGACGGCACGGGCGAGATCCGCTACAAGGGCGACAATGTTATGCTTGGCTACTACCGTGCGCCCGAACTTACCGCCGAGGTCATTCGCGATGGTTGGTTCTACACCGGCGATCTCGGGTATATCGATCCCGACGGGTTCCTTCACATCACGGGCAGAAAAAAGAATGTTATTGTCACTCCCGGCGGAAAAAACATCTTCCCCGAGGAGCTTGAAACCTATCTTTGCCGCAATCCGTACATTTCCGAGGCGGTCGTTGTGGGATATTTCAACGAGTCTCGCGGTGCGTGGGACATAGTTGCTATTCTTCATCCCGACGATGCGGCGTTTGTCGAGACCTACGGCAGGGGTTACACGCAGGGGCAGATCGACGCCGAATTCACCCGTGCGGTGGACGAGGTGAACAACATCGTTCAGCACTACAAGCGCATTACGATGTACATTGTACGTCCTACCGAGTTCCCCAAAAACTCCTCCCGCAAGATCAAGCGCATGGGCATAGCCGAAGAAGCCGAGCCTGAATACCGCAAAAAACTCGCCCGCGTTTGATTTTTGGGACTCGGGTGGCGTTTGAGCTGACTTATATCTTCATACCCCGACCGTGAAGTTAGTACAGAGTTTTATCTGCTACACGTCTTTAGTTACATCTGAACATGGGGGAACTTGTCGGCGAGGTAAGTACCGGTTTATATCATATTTCACGTCTTAAGTTACTTTTGAACATGAAGTAGCTTGTCGATAAAACGAGAGCAGGTGTTTATATCTGCTCTCTGTTTTTTGTTTCTACGAAGAATAATGTAGATTTCGCTCTCGCGAAATCTACCTCTATGAATCTTATTTTGCATAAAATACGCGCGACGGCAAATAATAATGTCAGCCGTCGGGAAAGCCGTCGGCGTGATCCGCGAAAGGATGCAAAAAATACATGAAGACCTTCAGTTACACCATCAATTCAAAAAACGGGATGCACGCGCGCCCTGCGGGAGCGCTCGTCAACGCCGCAAAGGAATTTTCATCAGATATTATGGTCACAAAAGGCGACCGCGATGCCGACGCAAAGCGCCTTTTTTCGGTAATGAGTCTCGGCGCACGCTGTGGTGACGAATTGACATTCCGTATAAGCGGCGGCGACGAGGAAGCCGCAGCCAAGGCTGTTGCCAATGCGCTTGACCGTGCGTTTGCCGCCGATGAAAAGCTCTGACATCGGGCAGGAAACAAAAAAAGAGGATGGCGACCGCAATGAGCCGTAATATAAACGAAAAACGCGCGGGCGGCAGGGTGTGCCGCGGCATAGGCGCCGCGCCGGGGATGGCGCACGGCAGGCTTTCCTTCCGCCGCCGTGCCGAGGCGCGTTGTGACGAGCAGAGCAGGCGCACTCCGGCAGAGGAGCGCGCTCGTTTTGACGCCGCGCGCGACCGTGCGCGCGCCGATATTGAGGAGCTTGCCTCCACAGCCGCCCGCCGTGCCGGGGAGGATGCCGCCGCAATATTTGAGATCCACGGCATGCTGCTTGACGATGAAGATTTCGGCGCCGCGGTGGATGAGGAGATATCGCGCGGTCTTACCGCCGAATCGGCGGCTCTCGCCGCCGGCGAACGTCTTGCCGCCGTTTTTGACGGCATGGAGGACGAATATATTCGCGCCCGTGCCGCCGACATGCGCGACGTGGCGCGCCGTGTGCTTGACTGTTTCACGGGCACTGCGACGGGCAGCGGCTCCGAGCCGGACGGCGCGTGCATAATCGTCGCCCCCGATCTTTCCCCCGCCGAAACGGTAACTCTCGACCCTGTCGGCGTGCTTGGTTTCGTCACATTCGGCGGCTCCCGCACCTCGCACACCGCGATACTCGCGCGGCAGATGGGGATTCCCGCCATAGTCATGACGGGCGAGATACCGGCGGAGTACGACGGCTGCGACGCACTGCTTGATGGCGCGGCGGGTGTGCTTACGGTCGATCCGACGCTTGCCGAACTTGAAGAGTTTGCCGATAGGGAAAACGCCGCGCGCGAGCGCCGCGAGCGCCTTGCGGCTACGGCTCACCTGCCTGCCGTCACGCTTTCGGGCAGGCGCATTGCAATGATGGCGAATATCGGCTCCCCCGACGAGGCGGCAGCTGCAGCCGAGGCGGGCGCGGACGGCATAGGACTGTTCCGCAGTGAGTTCCTTTACCTCGGACGCGGCGACCTGCCGGGCGAGGAGGAGCAGCTTGCCGCTTACCGCCGCGCGCTTTCGGCATTCCCGCACGGGCAGGTCATCGTGCGCACGCTTGATATCGGCGCTGACAAAACGCTGGCGTCCGTTCCCGCGGCGCATGAGGAAAACCCCGCGCTCGGTGTGCGCGGTGTGCGCTTTTGCTTTCGCAATCCTACGATCTTCCGCACACAGCTACGCGCGCTTTGCCGCGCGTCGGCATTCGGCAAGCTTGCGGTCATGATCCCCATGGTCGTGTGCGCCGACGAGGTCCGGCGGGTCCGCACGCTTCTGCGCGAGGTGCAAAACGAGCTGCGCTATGAGGAATACCCGTTTGATCCAGCCATGCCGCTCGGCATAATGCTTGAAACACCTGCCGCCGCGCTCATGTGCGACACGCTTTGCGAGGTGTGCGACTTTTTCTCGGTCGGTACGAACGATCTTTGTCAGTACACTCTTGCCGCCGACCGTCAGAACGGCGGGCTTGCGGTGCTCATCGAGGACAACACCGAGCCGGTTTTCCGTCTTATCGGCGCGGCGGCGGACGCCGTTCACCGCGCGGGAGGCGGAAAATGGATAGGTGTTTGCGGCGAGCTTGCCGCCGACACCTCGCTTACTGCAAAATTACTTGCGGCGGGCGCGGACGAGCTTTCCGTCTCGCCGCCTTATATTGCGGAGATCAAGGAAAAGATCCGCTCATCAGTATAAAAAGGGGTAGATAAAATGTCTATATTCAGGGAAAAACGCGGTGCGATGCTGGCGGTTGCCGACGGGCGCGCCATTCCGCTTGCCGACGTACCGGACGAGGCGTTTGCCTCCGGTATGCTCGGCACCGGCTTTGCCGTTGAGCCGAGCGGCGGGACTATATACAGTCCTGTGGACGGTGTTGTCGAGGGCGTTGCCGAGGCCCGGCACGCGTACAGCATACGCTCGGAGGACAGTCTTGACGTGCTCGTTCACATAGGTGTGGATACGGTAAAGCTCGGCGGCGCGGGCTTTTTGCCGCTTGTCGGCGCGGGCGACCGCGTAAACGCGGGCGATGCGATAGCGCGAGCCGATCTCAGCATTATCCGTGCGGCGGGATGTACCGCCGTAACGTCGGTGCTGGTTGCCAACAGCGAGGCGCTTGACGGCGTAAGGCTGAAGCTCGGCAATGTAAACGGCGGCAGGAGCGCCGTTATGACCTACAAAATGAAGGATGCAAAAAGGGGGAGCGGATCATGAGTGTTTCGGCTGCCGCCGCGCGCGGGCGCGACTCGCGCCTTTTCGGAGTTCTTCAGCGCGTCGGGCGCTCGTTTATGCTCCCGATAGCGCTTTTACCGATCGCGGGGCTTCTGCTCGGCATAGGCTCGTCGCTGACCAATCCCGCTATGATAGCGGCATATCACCTTGAGTCTGTACTTGGACCCGGCACGGTGCTCGGGTCTGTGCTTTCGGTGCTTTCCTCGGTCGGTTCTATCATTTTTGACAACCTGCCCATTCTTTTTGCAATGGGCGTTGCGCTCGGAATGGCGGAAAACGAAAAAGCCACCGCAACGCTTGCGGCGGCAATATCCTTTTTCGTAATGCATGAGACTATCCATTCTCTGCTTGAGCTGACCGGAAGGATCAGCGACGGCTCGCTTCCCGAGGGGTCGGTGGCGGATGTCGTCGGTATAACCTCGCTTGAAATGGGCGTTTTCGGCGGTATCGTCGTAGGACTCGGCGTTGCGGCGCTGCACAATCGCTTCTACAAGATCCGCCTGCCGGGTGTCATATCGTTTTTCGGCGGCACGCGGTTCGTTCCGATAATCTCCACCGTCACCTACACCGCCGTCGGCGTGCTGATGTTTTTCATCTGGCCGTATATCCAGACCGCTATCTACGCTCTCGGCAACCTTGTGCGCAACTCGGGGTATGTGGGAACGCTGGTGTACGGATTTATCGAACGCATACTGATCCCCTTCGGACTGCACCATGTGTTTTATCTGCCCTTCTGGCAGACAGGGCTTGGCGGCACCGAAATGATAGACGGCGTGCTCGTTTCGGGTGCGCAGAACATCTTTTTTGCCGAGCTTGCATCGCCCGACACCACGCTGTTCTCGGTCAATGCGACCCGTTTCATGGCGGGAAAGTTCCCGCTCATGATATTCGGACTGCCCGGCATGGCGCTGGCTATGTACCGTCTTGCCAGACCGGAAAAGAAAAAGGCTGCGGGCGGACTGCTCCTTTCGGCGGCGCTCACGGCAATGATAACGGGTATTACCGAGCCGCTTGAATTCACCTTCCTTTTTGTTGCGCCGTCAATGTATGTTATCCATTCGCTTCTCGCGGGTGTGTCCTACATGCTCATGCACGTTCTTCGCGTCGGCGTGGGTATGACCTTCTCCGGCGGTATCATCGACTTTTTGCTTTTCGGCGTGCTTCAGGGGCAAAAAAAGACCAACTGGCTTATGATACCGTTGGTCGGAGTGATCTATTTTGCGGTTTATTATTTCCTTTTCGGGCTCATGATAAAGAAATTCAACTTTATCACACCGGGGCGCGAACTTGACGGCGGAGACGTGAAGCTTTATACGCGCGCCGATTATGAGGATAAAAAGCGCCGCGGCGGCGACGAGACGGTCCCGCCGACGGAGCCGGAACTTTCGGATGCCGATGTGGGGCTTGAGAGCACGTCGTCGCTTATCCTTCGCGGACTCGGCGGGCGCGGAAATATTGAAAATATCGATGCCTGCGCCACGCGTCTGCGCGTAACGGTCAAAAATTCAGAGCTTGTGACCG
>CAUABN010000059.1:0-6893 GCA_958427275.1 uncultured Anaerotruncus sp. | reverse complement strand
TTCTTTTCAAGGTCGAGCGCCCAAAGTATCTCCTGTATCTTACGCTGTATTTTGTATGAGTCGTCACCGCTCACGTTTTTTATAAGCTGCTGTGTAAGCGTTGAGCCGCCGTAACTTGAGCTGTCAAAGCCGAGGAAGAAGTTCGCGCCCGCCTTTATCGTGCGCAGCCAGTCCACGCCGTCATGTGTACGGAAGCGCTTGTCTTCGACCGCAATGAAGGCGTTCTGAAGATTCATCGGGATCTTATCGTATTCAATAAATATGCTGTTCTTCGGACCGTAAAGGCGCTCGTTTTCAAGCTCGACAGCCTCGCCGACGCGATTTGAACGGTCGGTGAAGTTATAACGGTAAACGCGCGTGGTGGTGGAAGCATTGAAATCCAGCTTATATTGCGAGATGTCCACCTCTGTCTGGACGTAGTTCTTTATATATATCGTAAACGCGCACGCTACGATAATCCCCGTCAGCGCACATATAAGCAGAAATGTAACGAGCACGTTTATAAAACCGCGGAAGAACACTCCAACGCCGTGCAGAAAGATCTTTCCCGCCTTTTTTATTTCGTTATGCCAGTTTATATCTTTTTGCATTCCTTGACCTTCGATTTTTGTTATAGGTTATTTCATTCCGCACAACGGCTGCGGATGCAACGGGACTGTTTCACTTATTTTACCACCCTTATTTGAATATATTATGAATTCGGGACAATAATAATGAAAAAGAGTTTTTTCGCCCCGCGACGCTCGCGGAGAGTCCGGAAATAAAATAAAGGAGAACAGTAAAAATGAAGAAAAAGCTCATGGCGGCGGTCACGATAGCCGCCGTAATTTCTCTCGCGCTTTCAACGGCGGCAGTCGTAATATGCTCGGATGCCTTTGCGAGCCACGGCAAAAACACCGCCGACGACAGTTCATCGCCCTCTCACATGAGTGCGCCATACGACGAAACCTCCGCCACGCACACCGAAGCCGATACATCCTCGGCGGAGAGTGCCGGTCTGTACGGTACCGACATGTATCTTTTGAGGTACGAAGCCGGAGTACTCGAGATCATCGGTACAAGCGGAAAGCTCCTGTGGTCGGCGCCGTACGATCCCGAACTCATCGATACGGAAGAAGCGGAGCTGCTGAACGGCGGGATAATTTTTACCGATCGCGATGCCCTGCGTTCTGCGCTTGAGGATCTGCTCACCTGATATCAGCGCAGAACGACATTTTCCTTTCCCGCCTCGGCGCACAGCTCGGCAATAAGGCATCCGCCGATATCCGCACCGATGGGATTGTTTTCGTATTTTGCTTCGTCCGCAAAGTAAAACACCGTGCGCAGTCCGCCGTCAAATATACCGACGAGATTGGCGCATTTTCTGTATATCAAACTGTCACGCGAGGGGACCCGGATATACAGTACCGCCGGAGCCTTTTTTACCTGCACCGGCGTGCCGGAGACGGCGGGCTTATCGGTTACGGCATTATTTTTCTGTTCACGGTATCTTTCATTCGGGATAAGCGGGGATATATGTCCGAGGAGGATCTTCACCTCGTCCCCGTCATTTCCTTCGCGGACCGAAAGCGTACCGCGGACAGTCACCGCTTCATCCTCGCGTATTATGCCGCTGTATTTATCATACATCTTCGGGAACGCAATGACCTCACATTTGCCGAAGCTGTCATCAAGCGTGAAAAAAGCCATTGTCTCGCCGCCGCGTGTCGTCTTTCTTGTAACGGAAACTATTATCCCCGCCACGGTCACGGCTTGTCTGTCTCTGGCGCCCTCGTTTTCCCCATCTCCGGCAAGCTCACCGAGAGATACCGTATCAAGTCCCGAGATATGCTTTGAATAACCGTCAAGAACATGCCCGGAAAAGCACATTCCGGCGCTTTCCTTTTCATAGGCAAGCAGCTCGCGGAACGAATATTCGGGGATATCCGGGTATATGCACAGTCCACCGCCGTTCACGGCTTTATTGTCAACGGCAGCGGAAAACATATCGAGCTGACCTTCAAGATTCCGGCGACTCCTGTCCGCAAGCGCTGTCATGGCAGGCGTCAGGGCTTCGATCATACGGGAGCGGAAAACGCCGAACGAATCAAATGCGCCGGATCTTATCATGGTCTCCACCATCCTGCGGTTCATCTCGTTTTCGTTCATCCGTGTCAGGAAGTCGTCAAGGTCGCGGAACGGTCCCCGGCGCTCGCGCTCACGGACGAGCGCGTCTATAAACTGCCTGCCGACGTTCTTGAGTCCCAGCAAGCCAAAGGTTATATCCTTTCCGCTCACATGAAAATCGGCATATCCGCGGTTGACATCCGGCGGCAGTACTCTTATACCGAGCTTGCCCGCCTCGTTTATATACTGCGCCGTCTTCGTCTGGTCGCCGAGCACCGACGTGAGCAATGCGGCTATATATTCACGCGGATAATGTGCCTTCAGGTACGCCGTGCGGAAGGATATCACCGCATATGCAGCCGCATGGCTCTTATTGAATGCATATCCGGCAAAGCTCGCCATATCGTCAAACAGCGCCTCTGCGTCATCCGCAGTCATCCCGCGCCCGGTTGCCCCACGGACAAATTCATCTCGCTCAGCTTCAAGCGCGCTCGCCTTCTTTTTGGACATGGCGCGGCGCACGACATCCGCACGTCCGAGAGTATAGCCCGCCATTATCCGGAATATGCTCATCACCTGCTCCTGGTAAACGATGCATCCGTATGTCTCTTCAAGCACCGGACGCAAAAGCTCCGAGGGATACTTCACTGTCTCGGGCGCGTTTTTGCCGGCGATGTATTTGGGGATCGAATCCATAGGTCCCGGACGGAAGAGCGCTATCGCGGCAAGGATATCGTCTATCGTGCGCGGTTCAAGACTCGTAAGCATAGCACGCATGCCGGGAGACTCAAGCTGGAACACGCCAAGGGTCTGACCGCGTGATATCAGCTCATAGGTAGCAGCATCGGAAAGATCGAGTGCTTCTATATCAAACTCCGGCTCGCGCTCGCGTATCTGACGAACCGCGCAGTCGATTATCGTAAGATACCTGAGCGCAAGGAAATCAAATTTGAGCAATCCGAGCGCCGCAACGGTATCCATATCGTACTGTGTTATTACCGCACCGTTGCTGACCGAGAGCGGAACGTAGTCAGCCACCGGGTCTTCGGTTATAACGACGCCTGCAGCGTGTACAGACACATTGCGCGGCATGCCCTCAAGCGCGCGGGCTGTGTCGATAAGCTCACGCATTTTCGGGGATGACTCGTATCTTTCGCGCAGTTCCTGATGATTTTCAAGCGCGGCATCAAGCGTAACGCCGTTCTCGCGCGGCACGAGCTTTGCGACCTCATCCACATCGGCATACGGCAATCCCATCACACGTCCGACATCACGTATCACCGCGCGTGCCGCCATAGTACCGAAGGTGATGATCTGTGAAACACGGTCGTCGCCGTAGCGTTCTTTTACGTAACTCAGCACCTCATCGCGCCGTTCATAGCAGAAATCGATATCGATATCCGGCATGCTGACGCGTTCGGGATTAAGGAATCGCTCAAAAAGCAGACCGAAGCGCAGCGGGTCGATGCCTGTGATCCCGGTGAGCCATGCGGTAAGGCTGCCGGCGCCCGACCCACGTCCCGGACCGACCGGAATACCGTTTTTCTTTGCGAATCCGACATAATCGGCAACTATGAGGAAATAATCCGAGTACCCCATGCTTTTTATGACCGACAGCTCGTATTCCAGTCTTTCACGGTATTCGTCAACGGAATGTCCCGGAGCCGGCAGAGCTCCGCTCGCCGCAAGTGACGACAGTCCGGAAAGCGCGTTCTCGCGCAGCACGTCATCGGCAGCCCTTCCGCCGGTCCCGAAAGTCGGAAGCAGAGTCTTACCGAATGTAAAGTCAAAATTACAGCGCTCGGCTATCTTCACCGTGTTTTCAAGCGCACCCTCATAAGAGCCGAAAAGCGCACGCATTTCATCGGTAGACTTATAGTAAAATTCATCGGTCTCAAAGCCTGCCGGTCTGCCGTCCGCAACCGTGCTGTTGGTCTGTATACACATAAGGACAGCCTGCACAGACGCATCGCTGCGCTTTATATAGTGAACATCGTTTGTCGCGACCATTCCGATGCCGCAGTCGCGCGCGATGTGCGCGAGCGACGGCAATATCTGGCGCTGCTCGGCTATACCGTGGTTCTGAAGCTCTATAAAGAAATTATCCCTGCCGAATATCCGCACATATTTTTCGGCAGTCCTGCGTGCGCCGTCAAGATCGCCGCTGACAAGACGAGAGGGTATCTCGCCGGCAAGGCACGCGGACAGTGCGATTATCCCCTCGTGAAATTTTGACAAAAGCTCGTCATCGACACGGGGACGCGAGTAAAAGCCCTCGGTAAATCCCAGGGAAACGAGTTTAATAAGATTTTTATATCCCGTCTCGTTTTCACACAGCAGCACCAGATGATGCGCCGCGTTTTCGCGTCCGGGAAGCTTTTCGAACCTCGAACGCGGAGCGACATACACCTCGCAGCCTATTATGGGCTTGATGCCCGCCGCACGGCAAGCCTTATAAAACGCAACCGCGCCGTACATTGCACCGTGATCTGTCAGTGCAACGGCACTGTGCCCCGCAGCCGCAGCTGCCTTAGGTATGTCCGCTATGCGGCATGCACCGTCAAGCAGGCTGTATTCGCTGTGTAAATGCAGGTGAACAAAATCCGCCATAGCCTCACCGCTCCTCGACTTTTTTACTACTCACAACTTATATAAAAATATTACTTTTTCAGTTTTTCGGCAGCTTCACATATGCGCCGCAGTCTGTGATTGGCTCCGGACTTAGATATCGGCGGAGAATGCTTTCCCGCCAACTCAGCGATCGAGCACTCCGGTTCTTTTTCGCGCAGTTCAGCCGTCTCGCGCAGATCCTCAGGCAGAGCTTCAAAGCTCCCCGCCTCACGCAAGAGACGTATTGCTTCAAGCTGTGCCGCCGCCGCGCTGACCGAGCGCCCTATATTGCGCACCTCGCAGTTTGATGCACGGTTTATATTTCCGCGGAATTCACGCAGAAGGTCTCCCTGTATAAGCTCCATGGCAGCCATTGGCGCTCCCGCCTCAGAAAGTATATCCTGCACAGCCTGGCTTTTCTTGAAGATCACCGAACCGCACCCCGAACGGAAGGAAAGCGCGGGAGTGCTCCACGCTGCGGCAAAGAATGCCGCCGCGCGTTCAGCTCTCACGGGGTCGCTGATCCCTATCTCCATGCGCACCGCCTTTTGCGGATCGCAAAAGCGCGCGGCGGCTGCGATAACTCCTGCGGCAAATGCGCCGCGGCACTCCGGGCACTTAAGCTCGGGTATCTCATCCGAAATACGAGTGGGATCCGACAGCTCTTCAAGAAAAGCCGCAAGGCGCTTTGACTCAAATTCACACACACATATGGCTCTTCCGTAGCAATTCTCGTTGCGCGTCTCGGGTGCTCTGCCATACTGCTCGAGCAAGAGCTTTTTTACTGTCCCGGCGGTTTTCTCACCCTTTATACGGCACATGACCATTCCCGCAACACCGTTTTCTGCATTTATGAGCAAGCCGTGCAGATAGCTGCGGCGGCAGCACGTTCGTTGCGGCAACGCACCGAGAAGCTCACTTTTTACATTATCGCCAAAGCTCATTTCCGCTCCGGAATACGACGTATCTCACATTCAAGGTCAATGCCGTATTTTTCTGTTATTTTATTCTGAATATACGCGATAAGAGCGTTCACGTCTGCGGACGTGGCGCCGCCGCGGTTTATGATAAAGCCGGCATGCTTTTCCGACACCTGCGCGCCTCCTATCGAATATCCCTTGAGACCGCCATCTTCGATCATTTTTCCCACGTATACGTCCGGCGCACTGCGTTTGAACACGCTGCCGGCGCTCGGATAATTAAGCGGCTGCTTTTCGCTGCGGCGGCGCATAAACTCGTTCATTTTTTCTGATATCATATTTTTATCACCCTCGGAAAGCGCGAGACGCGCGCCGAGCACAGCATAACGCGAGCCATCGCCCACGACGCTTCTTCTGTATCCGAAATTCATTCCGGCGCCGCTCACCGTGACCGTACAGCCGCGTTCACGGTCATACAAAACAACACTCTCGGTGACCTCGGCCATCTCTCCGCCGTAAGCTCCGGCGTTCATGCACAGCGCGCCGCCGAGAGTACCGGGAATACCGTAGGCGAATTCCAGCCCGGTCAGTCCGGCATCGCGCGCCGCGGCCGCGACCGAGCCGAGCGGAGCGCCGGCTCCGGCGGTCACATGCGTACCGCATACAGCCACATCACGGAGCTTTTTTGTAAAGATCACAGCACCACGGAAGCCTGCGTCGTCAAACAGAACATTTGACCCGTTACCGAGTATCACCGTACGCACGCCGCATAGGTCGGCGTTTTTTATTGCCTCGACTGCCATATCGGCAGACTCGGGAAACACACCGAGATCGGCGGGACCGCCTATGCGGAAGCTTGTGCGTCCCGACATCGGGACCGAACGCTCATAACCGATTCCCGCCGCGTCAAGAAACGAAATATACCGTTCAAGTGAATTTTCCATTCATACCTCCGCGTTTACTCAAGCACCCGGAAAAGTTCTGTGAGTGCATGTATTTCATATGTCGGAACGATCCCATCCGCCGGCGCCTTACGTTGCGGGTTGAACCAGCAGGTGTCGATACCCGCCGCTATCCCGCCTGCGATATCCGATGTGAGCGAATCGCCTATGACGAGCGCGAACGACCTGTCGAATCCGTCGATAGCGGATGCAACACGGTCGAAAAACAGCGGCGACGGCTTCTCGGCGCCCATTTCTTCGGATATAAAGGATTTTTCAATATATTGCTTTAACTCCGATGCTCCGAGACGGCTTT
>CAUABN010000058.1:0-6980 GCA_958427275.1 uncultured Anaerotruncus sp. | reverse complement strand
CGGCGACCAGGGACTTATGTTCGGCTATGCCTGCGACGAAACGCCCGAGCTTATGCCGCTTCCCATTTCGCTTGCGCACAAGCTGGCTAAGAAGCTGACCGAGGTCAGAAAGAACGGGACCATCCCCTACCTGCGTCCGGACGGAAAAACTCAGGTCACTGTTGAGTATGACGGCGACCGTCCCGTGCGTGTTGACACCATAGTCGTGTCCTCTCAGCACAGCGACATTGTGACTCTCAACCGGGTACGCTCTGATATCGAGCGCGAGGTCATAAAAACGACAGTTCCCGCAGAAATGCTGGATGAAAAGACGAAGATATACGTAAACCCGACCGGCAGATTCGTTATCGGCGGTCCTATGGGTGACAGCGGACTTACCGGCAGAAAGATCATCGTTGATACCTACGGCGGATATGCCCGTCACGGCGGTGGAGCTTTCTCCGGCAAGGACCCCACAAAGGTAGACCGTTCGGCATCGTATGCCGCGCGTTACGTGGCAAAGAACATCGTTGCTGCCGGACTTGCGAGCCGCTGCGAGATACAGGTGGCTTATGCCATCGGTGTTGCACGCCCTGTTTCCATACTCGTCGATACCTTCGGAACCGGAAAATATTCCGACGAAAAGATCGCCGAGGCTGTTGGCAAGTGCTTTGACTTCCGTCCCGCAGCCATTATAGCGAAGTTTGACCTCCGCCGTCCGATCTACTCCGAGCTTGCGGCATATGGTCATATGGGCCGTGAGGAACTTGACCTCCCGTGGGAGAAGCGCGATCTTGCCCCCGCGCTTATAGCGGCGCTTTCGTGAGTCAGAAATTCTCCCGCGCGGCATATAATGTATTGAGGTGATATATCACCGACAGATGCCGTGGGGGAGAAAAATGAAAACGGTTTTTGATATTCTGATAGCCGTACTCGCCGTTTTCGGCGGGTATTCGGCTCTTAAGCTGTTGTCCGAAAGGATATTTATACCTCAGAGATTTGCACCGATAGCTGCCATCCGTCTTGATGGCAGCGAGGATGACGAGCTTATTGACATACTTATCGACGAGGCGCGTGCCTCGTGGCAGCGACGTCCGCGTGTTACGGTACTGATCCCGGAGGGGGACGGTGAGATCGCGGAGCGTGTACATCGGCTTTGCCCGTCGGCTGATATAGTCGAGGTGAGCCGGAACGACTGAAAAAAACGCAGGAAAGGCTTGGGGTGACAAATGAGTCCCGGAAGTATATTTGAAGAGGCATACGGTCGCCCCGATGCTGGTTCGGCAGGTGCCGCGGGAAGCGGTACGCTTTCCGGCACGGTCGAAGAAATAATTTATGCACGCGAGGATACGGGGTTCGTTATACTGTCGCTTGAGGGCGACGATGGCGGGCTTCATTCTGTCCTTGGCGTTATGCCCGACGTTACAGAGGGCGATCTTCTGCGTCTGCGCGGAAGATGGGAAAACAATGCGCGCTACGGAAGGCAGTTCCGCGTGCTTGAATATGAGCGCGAGCTGCCGTCCGACGTGGCGGCTATCGAGAGGTATCTTTCCTCCGGTGCGATACGCGGAATACGGCTGAAGACCTCGCATAAGATCGTAGCGCAGTTCGGAGAGGATACGTTTGACGTAATAGAGAATCATCCGGAGTGGCTGGCGGAGGTGCCGGGGATAACGGTAAAGCGGGCGCGGGAAATATCCGAGGAGTTCAAAAAGCAGTCGGATATGCGCGGCACGGTAATGTTCTTCCGCGATTATTTCGGTCCCGAGCTGACCATGCGGATATACAAACGCTTCGGTCCCGAGTCTGTAAGCGTGGCAAAGGAAAATCCGTATGCCCTCTGCGGCGAGGTGCAGGGGATCGGCTTTGACCGCGCCGATGCCATGGCAAGATCAATGGGCTATCCGGAGAATTCGCCGTCGCGCATAGAGTGCGGCGTGCGCCATGTGCTGATTTCAAACGCGGCGCAGAACGGCCATGTCTGTTTGCCGGAGGACAAGCTGACGGCTACCGCGGCGGGAATGCTTCATGTGACCGAGGATGCGGCAAAGGATGCGCTTGCCGTGCTTATATCACATGGTGAGCTTATAGCGGAACGTGACGGAGACGGGCGGCTCATATATGAAAAGCAAGCCTACGCCGACGAAAAGTATATAGCCAAAAAGCTATGTACTATCGACCGCAAATGCATTCCCATAGATGCGGGGAATGTTGATTCATTTATAAATAAGGAAGAAATGTCGCGCGGCATACGGTATGCCGATGCACAGCGTCGCGCCATTGCGGACGCTCTTGTCCATGGCGTGATGGTGCTGACGGGCGGTCCCGGTACCGGAAAGACTACCGTCGTGCGCGCGCTTCTTGATATTTTCGACAGCATGGATCTTGACACGGCGCTTGCGGCTCCGACGGGACGTGCCGCCAAGCGGCTTTCGGAGGCGACCTCGCGCGAGGCGCGGACGGTACACCGTCTGCTTGAGGCGGAGTACGCCGGCGAGGGTGCTGACGCCAGACGTCTGACCTTCCGCAGGTGCGAAAAGGATATGCTTGACGAGCATGTTATCATAATCGACGAGGCGTCGATGCTTGATTCCGCGCTTACTGCGGCGCTTTTGCGTGCCATCAAGCCGGGCGCGCGGCTGATAATCATCGGAGACGCCGACCAGCTGCCCTCTGTCGGCGCAGGCAATGTTCTGCATGATATTATCGACTCAGACGCATTTGCGACCGTTTGCCTCACCGAAATATTCCGTCAGGCACAGGAATCGCTGATAGTTACTAACGCGCATGCGATCAACCGCGGCGAAATGCCGACACTTGATGTGCGCGACCGCGATTTCTTCTTTCTTCCGCGCGTGAGCGATGCGGAGATAGCCGCAACGGTCGCCGATCTTTGCGTTAAAAGGCTCCCCGCCGCATACGGTGTCGATCCGACGTCCGGTATACAGGTGATAACTCCATCGCGTCGCGGTGCGGGCGGAACGCAGAACCTCAATGCTCTTTTGCAGAGAGCGCTCAATCCCGGCGACGGCGAAAAGCGTGAGTTGCGCTTCCGCGACATCATATTCCGCGTGGGCGATAAGGTGATGCAGACCCGCAACAACTACGAGCTTGAGTGGACACGCGGAAACAAAGAGGGCGTGGGAATATTCAACGGCGACATCGGCGTTATCGAGGCTATAAACACCTCATCGCAGAGCATGACGCTGAATTTTGACGACAGGATAGTTGACTATTCGTTCTCGGACCTTGATGATATGGAACTTGCGTATGCGATAACGGTACATAAAAGCCAGGGCAGCGAATATCCCGTTGTCATAATCCCGATGTACGGCGCGCCAGAGATGCTGCTCACGCGTAATCTGTTTTATACCGCTGTTACGCGGGCGCAGAAAATGGTCATTCTTGTCGGCAGACAGGATGTTGTGCGGACAATGGTGGAAAACAAGCGGCAGATGCTGAGGTATACCGGGCTTTGCAGGCGCATACGCGAAAGGGCGGGTGACTGAGGTGCACGGCAAAAGCATGCGCAACTTATTCAAAAGCTTTGCCGGACGCGCACGCCGCGTGCTGTGGGGAGAGTCATGTGTTTCCTGTGGAAGAATGGATGCGGGAGACGAAGTGCTTTGCCCCTCATGCGCGGCGGCGTTTCAACGCAAACTGGCGGAGAAGTGTCCGGATTGCGGCTCGCCGCGTTTTGAATGTTACTGTATGCCGCCGCGTCTTTCGGATGCGGGATGCGGTTTTCTCGCAAAGCTGGCGGCGTACAGTCCGAAGGACACCGAATGTCCGGTAAACCGAATCATCTGGCGGCAAAAGCGGGTGCGTGACCGTGAAAGTGCCGCCTTTCTTGCAGAGCTTCTGATCGTGCCGGTGCGCGAAATGTTCAAGGGACTCGGTATCGATCCGGCAGAGGTCGCGGTAACGTATGTCCCGCGCGACCCGGATAAGGTCCTTGCCGCCGGGCACGATCAGGCAAGGCTGCTTGCCGAGGCAATGGCTGAAAGCCTCGGCGGTGATTGCCGTCGCCTTATCGACCGCAGCCGCGGTGCGACGGAACAGAAAAAGCTGACCGCCGAGGAACGGAGCATAAATGTGAGGCGGGTGTTTTCGCTTTCGCGCCGCGTCGGAGAAAACGAGCTGAAGGACAAGGCAGTGCTTCTTATCGACGATCTGGTGACCACCGGTGCAACAGCCGCGGCATGCGTCAGTGTGCTTGCGGGCGCGGGTGCGCGCGTTTTCTGCGCAGCGGTGGCATTTACTCCGATCAAAACAGAGAAAACAGAGTGAACTGCGGCGGCATAATTTATATTTCTCTTAAATTTATCGAAAACGGTTGCAATTTGACCGAATGTAGTATATAATTATTATGTGTCACTATCTCCTCGTGAGGAAGTATGACAATAATTATATGTAATAAAACGAACGGATAAAGATAAATGTTTGATTTTTCATTCAGAAAGGATGTTGGCATAGACCTCGGCACGGCTACGGTGCTCGTTTACGTCAGCGGCAAGGGTATCGTTCTTACCGAGCCGTCTGTTGTTGCGCTTGAAGCGGACACAGGCAAAATACTTAAGGTCGGCAGGGAAGCGCAGATGATGCTCGGGCGAACGCCGGAGAACATTCTTGCCGTCCGTCCCTTGCGTGACGGAGTGATAAGCCAGTACGACGTCACCCTCAAAATGCTGCAGCATTTCATACACGCCGCCTGCGGCTCGCTTGTCGCACCGCGCCGTGTCGTTATATGTATTCCCTCGGGGATAACCGAGGTCGAGGAACGCGCCGTTGTTGATGCCGCCAAGCAGGTCGGGGCGCGCTCGGCTTACCTGATAGAGGAGCCTGTCGCTGCCGCCATCGGTGCGGGTATAGATATTTCGGCGCCTAACGGAAATATGATAGTGGACATCGGCGGCGGAACTACCGATATCGCGGTCATATCTCTCGGTGGCGTGGTCGTTTCGGAGTCGATAAAGATAGCGGGAGACAAATTCGACGAAGCTATAATGCGCTACGTCCGCCGCAAATACAATGTGCTTATCGGCGAACGCACGGCGGAAAGCATAAAAATACGCATCGGCGCGGTCTACAATCACGATGTGCCGAAGCTGATGGAGGTAAAGGGCAGATGTCTTTCACAGGGACTGCCCAAGGTCATAACACTGTCCTCGCGTGAAATGCTTGAGGCAATGTACGAGCCTATATCGGCGATAATCGAAAGCATATGCCTTGTCATTGAGCGCACACCGCCGGAGCTGGTGGGCGATATACTGCACAACGGAATCGTCATGACAGGCGGCGGCTCGCTGCTTTACGGCTTTGACCGTCTGTTGACCGAAATGACCGGGATACGCACACGCGTGGCAAAAAATCCGGTGCAGTGCGTTGCAATAGGTACGGGAAAGTCGCTTGACCATGTTGAGGCGCTCTCAGAGGGCGCGATAAATTTAGCCCGCGCCAGACAGCAAAGGCTGTAAAACACAATTCAGTATAATATTTTATTCGGAAGGTCGAGTATGGATATGAAAAAATATGTTACCGAAGGACTTGAGCCGCGCCGCGTGCTTGAGCTTTTTGAGGAGATATCCGCAATACCGCGCGGATCGGGCAACGAGGAAGCCGTTGCAAGGATGATAGAAAAGTTTGCCGCCGACCGCGGCTGCTATTGCCTGCGTGACGGACGCAACAATGTTTTCGTTCGCGTTCCCGCCACAGAGGGACGCGAACATGAGGGCGCCATACTGCTTCAGGGACACACCGACATGGTGTGCGAGAAGAACAGCGGTGTGGAGCATGACTTCATGCGCGACGGACTTGAACTTTATGTTGAGGACGGTTGGCTCCGTGCGCGCGGAACAACGCTCGGCGGCGACGACGGTGCGGCGGTCGCGATGATGCTTGCCGTTATCGACGGTTGTGTTGCCACTCACCCGACGGTCGAGTGCCTTTTCACTACCGACGAGGAGGTCGGACTCCTCGGTGCGGGCAGTTTTGATTATTCGGTCATTACCGCCAAAAAGATGATAAACCTTGACAGCGAAGAGGAGAACGCCGTTACTGCGGGCTGTGCCGGCGGCGTGAGATCCGACCTTGTTGT
Source organism: uncultured Anaerotruncus sp. (assembly GCA_958427275.1). Lineage (GTDB taxonomy): Bacteria > Bacillota > Clostridia > Oscillospirales > CAG-272 > CAG-390. The sequence goes on along the minus strand of CAUABN010000058.1, from coordinate 904 downwards.
TCCCGTAAAAATGCAGGAGGCGCGCGGTGAGGCGCTTGATATAAGCCTTACCGGGCTTTGCGGAGGGCACTCGGGTGAAAATATCAACTGCGGCAGAGCGAACGCCATCAAGCTGATGGGGCGCATTCTTGCGGCACTTTCAAAGAAAATGCGCGTGAATATCGTTTCGGTCAACGGCGGAGGCAAGGATAACGCCATTCCGCGCGAGGCGTTCTGCACGGTTTCGGTCGCAAAAGCAGATAGGGCGGCGCGTGCAGTGCTGCGCGAGGTCGAACGCATCCGCGGCGAGCTTTGCGCCGACGACGCGGGACTTACCGTGGGCTGCGCCGTAACGGCTGAGTCGCCTGCGGAGATGATGAACGCCGAGACCACACGCCGTGTGCTTGCGGTCATGGCTTGCGTGCAGAACGGCGTGATAGAGATGAGCCGCGATATTCCGGGGCTTGTAGGCTTTTCACGCAATCTTGGCATTGTAAAGACCGGTGACGCGGGCGTAACATTTGTGTTCTCGACACGTTCGCCTGTCGAGTCTCAGCTTGATGCATCGGTGGATTCTCTTGACGCACTTGCGGCGGTAACAGGCGCCGCAACGAGACATTACAGCCGCTACCCCGGATGGGATTTTGCATCACGTTCGCCCTTGCGGACCAAATACCTCAAGGTTGCGCGCGGTGTGCTTGGGTATGAGCCGAAGGTCAATGTCATTCATGCCGGACTTGAGTGCGGGATAATCCGCTCGCATCTGCCGAAGCTGGATATGATATCGGTCGGACCCGATATGAAGGGAATACATTCTCCCGACGAGGCGCTTTCGATTGAATCGCTCGGAAGACTCTGGAGGATACTCGAAGAAATGCTTAAGTAAAACCACTTGGAGCAAGCGGCTTGGCACAAGCCGCTTGCT
>CAUABN010000057.1:0-7017 GCA_958427275.1 uncultured Anaerotruncus sp. | reverse complement strand
TTCCGCGCGCTCCGGGAACTGCTGTGCAAGTCTGCTGTAACGGGTCTCGCTGGTGATGAACTCGCGGTAATCGGCTGTGGGAGCCTTGGAATCAACGGTCAGCGGGTTCTTGCCCTCTGCCTTGAGCTGAGGATTGTAGCGGAACATCTGCCAGTAGCCGGCATCGACCGCACGCTTCATCTCCTGCTGGCAGTTCTGCATACCGCCCTTGACGCCGTGCATCTCGCAGGGAGCGTAGCCGATAACGAGCGACGGACCGTGATATGCTTCAGCCTCGGTGAGAGCCTTGAGCAGCTGGTTCATGTCAGCGCCCATAGCGACCTGTGCCACGTAAACGTAGCCGTAGGACATTGCGATCTCCGCCAGGTTCTTCTTGCTTATCGCCTTACCGGCTGCGGCAAACTGCGCTACCTGACCGATCTGGGACGCTTTGGATGCCTGTCCGCCGGTGTTGGAATAGACCTCGGTATCGAAGACCATAACGTTGATGTCCTCGCCGGAAGCAAGAACGTGGTCAAGTCCGCCAAAGCCGATGTCGTATGCCCAACCGTCGCCGCCGAAGATCCATACGGACTTCTTTGCGAGGTAATCCTTGTCTGCAAGTATCTCTGTAGCGAGAGTGCATGCCTCGCAGTCGCAGTTCTTGCCGGCAGCCTTCAGCTCCTTCATGTGAGCGAGCATTTCCTCTGCCTTGTCGCCGAAGTGAGCCTTGCCCGCCTCGGAGGAAAGGAACTCGATGCCCTCATCGGCGGTGAGTATGCCGTCCTCAAGTGCGGCGATGAGCTTTTCGGTGGCAGCCTCATTGGTCTTGCCGTCATCATAGCTTGCCAGCCACTCGGCGGCGGCAGCCTTGATATCGTCGGTCGCCCAGATGGAAGCAAGCTTCTCTACCTTGCCCTTGAGCGTCTCGCGGATGGTCTTCTGACCGAGATAGATACCCAGACCGTGCTCGGCGTTGTCCTCAAAGAGGGAGTTCGCCCACGCGGGACCTCTGCCTGTCTCGCGGTTGACGGTATAAGGAGTAGCAGGCGCGGAGCCGCCCCAGATGGAGGAGCATCCGGTCGCGTTGGAGATATACATTCTTTCGCCGAACAGCTGTGTTACGAGTCTCGCATAGGAGGTCTCGGCGCAGCCTGCGCAGGAACCGGAGAACTCAAGCAGCGGCTGCTTGAACTGGCTGCCCTTTACGGTGGCGTTTATAAGCTCGGGCTTTTCGGAGACGTGCGCAACAGCGTAGTCGAACGGAGCCTGCTGGTCAAGCTGAGTGGGCTGGAGGACCATCTCGATCGCGCTCTTCGCGGAGGCGAGCTTGGCGCTCTCTTTGGCTGCGGTCTTGGGATCGTACTCGGGATGCTCGGCGGCAACGGTCTTTGCGGCTGTCTCAAGCGCCTTCTTGGTAACGGGGCATGCCTTTACGCAAAGCGTGCAGCCCATGCAGTCCATCGGGCTTATCGCCATGGTGAACTTGTAGTTGGTCTTTATAACAGGCTTGGCAGTGAACTTGGTCGCGGCGGGTGCGGCTGCTGCTTCCTCCTCGGTCATAGCGAAGGGACGGATAGCGGCGTGCGGGCAAACGAACGCGCACTGGTTGCACTGGATGCAGTTTTCGGGCTTCCATGTGGGAACATAGACCGCAACACCGCGCTTTTCAAAGGCAGCGGCGCCCTGAGGATATGTACCGTCGGCACAGTCCTTGAATGCGGAAACGGGGAGCGAATCGCCGCGCATGGAGTCAACAGGCTCCACGATGCGGTTGACGAAATCGACAAGGTCCTTGCGGTCGCCGGTCGCCTCGGGCTTCGGAGCGTCGGGAGCGCAGGTCGCCCATGCGGCGGGAACGTCCACCTTGACCATTGCATCGGCTCCGGCGTCGATGGCGGCGTAGTTGAGGTCAACAATCGCCTGTCCCTTCTTGATGTAGGACTTGTACGCCATCTTCTTCATATACTCAATGGCTTCATCCTTGGGAAGAATGCCGGCGAGCGCGAAGAACGCAGACTGGAGAACGGTGTTCTTTACCTTGGCGTTGCCGATGCGCTTGATGGCGATACCGGTACCGTCAATGATGTAGAAATTGATGTGGTTCTCGGCAAGGTACTTCTTTACGGCTGCGGGAAGATGAGCGTCAAGCTCCTCGGGCTTCCACGAGCAGTCAAGCAGGAAGGTGCCGCCCGGCTTTACATCCTGCACCATGTCGTACTTGTCAAGGTAGGCATGGTTGTGGCAGGCAACAAAGTCCGCCTTGTTGATGTAGTAGGGGCTCTTTATGGGGTTATCGCCAAAGCGCAGGTGCGAAATGGTGATACCGCCGGTCTTTTTGGAGTCGTACTGGAAGTACGCCTGAATGTACTTATCGGTGTGGTCGCCGATAATCTTGATGGAGTTCTTGTTTGCGCCGACGGTTCCGTCGCCGCCAAGACCCCAGAACTTGCAGGATATCGTTCCGGCAGCGGCAGTGTCAGGCACGGCATGCTCCGCAAGGGAGTGACCTGTAACGTCGTCAACTATGCCGATGGTGAAGCCCTGCTTAGGCTTATCGGATGCAAGGTTCTCGTAAACGGCAAAGATTGAGGCGGGGGTTGTGTCCTTAGAGCCGAGACCGTAACGGCCGCCAACTACCTCGATGTTGCCTCTGCCCTCGCGGGAGAGAGCGGCAACAACGTCAAGGTAAAGAGGCTCGCCGAGAGCGCCCGGCTCTTTGGTGCGGTCAAGGACCGCGATCCTCTTTACGCTTGCGGGTATTGCCTCTGCGAGTTTGTCCGCGCAGAAGGGACGGTAAAGTCTTACCTTTACAAGACCGACCTTCTCGCCGTGTGCGTTGAGATAATCGATGACCTCCTCGGCAACGTCGCAGACCGAACCCATGGCAACGATAACGCGCTCGGCGTCGGGTGCGCCGTAGTAGTTGAAGAGACGGTAATCGGTACCGAGCTTCTCGTTGACCTTGTTCATATATTTCTCGACGATAGCCGGGAACTTGTCGTAGTAGGTGTTACATGCCTCGCGGTGCTGGAAGAAGATATCGCCGTTTTCGGCAGAGCCGCGGAGAACGGGATGATCGGGGTTAAGAGCGCGGGCGCGGAACGCCTTGATGGCATCCCAGTTCACCATATCCTTGAGGTCGTCGATATCCCAGACGTCGATCTTCTGGATCTCGTGGGAGGTACGGAAGCCGTCAAAGAAGTTAAGTACGGGAACTCTGCCCTCGATGGCGGCAAGATGCGCCACGGCGCCGAGGTCCATTATCTCCTGCTGGTTGGTCTCGCAAAGCATTGCGTAACCGGTCTGGCGACATGCGTAAACGTCGGAATGATCGCCGAAGATGTTCAGCGCGTGCGAAGCTACGCAACGGGCGGAAACATGTATAACGCCGGGGAGAAGCTCGCCTGCCATTTTATACATATTGGGGATCATAAGAAGCAGGCCCTGAGAAGCGGTGTAGGTGGTGGTAAGAGCGCCTGCGGCAAGAGAGCCGTGTACGGCACCCGCGGCACCCGCCTCGGACTGCATCTCGATCATTTTTACTCTTTCACCGAAAATGTTGCGTGCGGGCTTGCCGAGCAGGTTTTTGTCGGTAGCCGACCATGTGTCGGTGATCTCTGCCATGGGGCTTGAGGGAGTGATGGGGTAGATGGCGGCGACTTCGGTGAAGGCATACGATACGTGTGCCGCAGCGGTGTTGCCGTCCATTGAAAGCTTAGGACGTTTGATTGCCATTGGCTTTTCCTCCGATATATAAAAAATTTAATGTTGTCAAAATGACTCACAATATATTATACAGCTTTCGGGGAGAAAAGTAAAGGGTTTTCAGTGAATTTTGTCGCATAAATATCATGCAAACGGGGAAATGCGTGGTTAAAAGCACGAACAAAAACATCCAAAAAAACGCCCGCTCCTATTGACAGCGGGCGCGCGGCGGATTATAATCATATTGAAGAAATTCGCGAAAGGACGAAAAACAATGAAGCTCACATTTCTCGGCTCCGGACACGGCGTGCCGTCACCCGATCGTCACTGCTCCGCAACTCTGCTTGAGGTCGGAGGCAAAAGATACCTTATCGATGCGGGCGCTCCCGTGGTCGATATTATGCGTGCGCGCGGCATACCCGTGGACGGTCTTACGGCTGTTTTTGTCACGCACCGCCACAGCGACCACACCTTCGGACTGCCGATGCTCGTAAACATCACCACATGGTTTTACAAAAATGCCGATTACGATATATTCCTGCCCGAGCAGATATGCATCGACGCGATACACATGATGATACTCGCCTCGCTCTCGGGGCCGGACGACGAACGCATAAGGATGCACGTTTTCGGCTCCGGCGAGGTATATTCCGACGATACCGTTACCGTCCGTGCCATTCCGACGAACCACATGAACGGCTTACACCCGTCGTATGCCTTTGTGATAGACGCCTCCGGCGAGGGCGCGGGCACCGACCGCGGCAAACGCGTGATCTTTACCGGCGACCTGCATCAGGGCGACGCCGCCGATTTCCCGGAGATCATAATGACCGAACCGTCAACGATGCTCGTTTCCGAGCTGGTGCATTTCAATCCGGAGGTCATCATCCCGCGCTTTGAGGCGTGCCTTGCCGGGCAGATAACGGTGAATCACTATTTTGATCCCTCACCTAAGCGTCCCGACCTTGAGGCGGTGCTGAAGGCGGGCGTGCATTCAAAGCCGATATGCCTTGCGCATGACGGCTACGAGGTGGAATTCTGAGCGTTTTTTGCTCACTTTATGCTCACTTTTTTCCCATCATCTCGCCGATAAGCTCAAGAATACGGAAGCGTATGCGGTACTTCGGCGCATCCGTCTCGGTTATCATGCGGTACTGCTCGGGGGTAAAGCCCGCAGCGATGTAGTCGTTCCCGTCGACGGGCGTTCCGGCATCGGCGCGATGCGCCGAGCGCTTTGCCGCCGAAAGGCAGAGCGACGGAAACAGCACGCACCACCAGTTCCTGCCCTCGCCGGAGCCGAGTATCACTCTTACCGATGTGTATCTTCCGGCTGGCAGGCGCACGCCGTCGTACTCGCGTGTGGGGTAATATTCTTCACCTATCTCAATGCGCGCGCCGTATGACGCACCGAGCGCCTCAAGGCGTTCGTCCGCCGCCGCAAGCAGGTGCTGCGAGCCGTCGGTGACGGCACGGCGCGCCTCGTCAAGGTCGCGGCAACCGTCAAGAAGAGACGGTATCACGTCAAGTATGGCATCGCGCACCGACAGCTTGACCGACTGATCGGCAGGAAGATCGGAGTCGGCGATAACATGCAGGCGCAGGACTTTTTTATAAACCTCCGCTTCTCCGTGTATCGGAAAAAACGGAGCCATGATGGCAAAAAGGACAGCAAGGACGGCAACGGACAGAAGGGCGCGGGCGGCTTTGCCGCAGGATCTGAATTTTTTCATTTTTCGTGCTCCACACAGGATATGATATGTAAAGCCGCGCCGTTTGTCCTATCGTTATATTATTTGCGCTCCGTGCACGGTTTATTCAGAAAAAACGGTAGTGCTAAAAACTCAATTTGAGTTTTTAACACTACCGTTTATTATATCCGACGTACAGAGATATGAGCTGTCACGCCGGCTCCGGCGCGCCGCACGTGCATTTGCGCCATGCAATGCAGAAGTATGTTATCTCGGCAATAGCCGTTATCGACCAGGAGAATATATAAAGCAGATAAAGCGACGGTATTGTGTGGAAATGCGCAAAAACGGTATACACCCATGTCACGCGGAATACGCACGAGCCGAGTATGACTATCACCGTCGGCACAAAGCTCTTACCGAGTCCGCGCGAGGCTGCTATGGTGCAGTCCATTAATGCAGACACCATATACGAAAAGCCCATTATCATTATCCGGTGCATTCCAGCCGCCGCGACCTCCGGGTCGTGTGTGAATATCGCAAGGAACTGCTCGCCGAAAGCCATCAGCAGTATTCCCAGCACCGCGCCCGCCACAAACGAGTAGCAAAGGCTGACTATGTAGCTCTTCATCACGCGGCGCCGCTTGCCCGCGCCGAGGTTCTGACCCATGAATGTTGAGCACGCGGTGTAAAATGCCGCCATTACATTATAAATTATCGCGTCGGAATTCGCTGCGGCGGAGTTGCCCTCGACCATAACATGGTCAAACGAGTTGACGCCCGACTGTATAAACAGGTTTGCTACCGCAAATATCGCGTTCTGGAACGCGGCGGGCACACCGAGCGACAGTATGCTTGCCGCCTTGCCGCGGTATATGCGCACCTTTCGCCATGAGAAGCCGCACATCCCCTTATCGTGCGAAAGACGGATGAGTATCAGCGCCGCCGAAAGATACTGCGAAATAATGCTTGCCAGCGCCACGCCCTCCGCAGCCATTTTGCACACGATGACAAAAAACAGATTGAGGAGAACGTTAAGCACTCCGGAGGCTGTAAGATACACCAGCGGGCGGCGCGTGTCGCCCTCGGCGCTCAGCACCGCGTTGCCGAAGTTGAATATTCCCAGTGCGGGCATACCGAGGGCGTATATCTTGAAATACAGCACCGCGCCGTCGATAAGCTCGTCCTTTGTCTTTATCAGTGCAAGCATGGGATGCGCCAGGAAGAAGCACGCCACCGCTATCAGCACGCCCGCCGCGGTGCATATCACAAACGCCGTATGCACCGTTTCGGAGGTATCGTTTTTCTCCCCCGCGCCTATGAACTGCGCCACGCGCACGTTCACGCCGCTGCCCATTCCTATCAGCACGCCGGTAAACAGCGTTACGAGTATAGTTGTTGATCCGACCGAGCCGAGAGCCTGCGAACTCGAAAAGTTGCCGACGACGGCGACGTCCGCCATATTGAACAGCACCTGCAAAAGCTGCGATGCCATAAGCGGCACGCTGAACAGGAATATCTTCCGCCAGAGCGAGCCTTTCGTCATATCCGCGTCATTTATCGAGGTGAAATTTTTATGTGTGAGTAATTTCATTATTCCAAAAAGCAACGAAGGATGCTTTTTATCCCTCTTGTCTCCCCC
>CAUABN010000056.1:0-7083 GCA_958427275.1 uncultured Anaerotruncus sp. | reverse complement strand
AAAACGGTCCGTCAAGGGTTTATATATGTCGGATATACGGACGATGTTTATTTTGTGGTCGTTTTTTTACGTCAAGTGAAATACCGCCCGGTGTCAACCCTTTGACAAATGCCGGAGATCACCGTTCAAAAGCTCAGATATCGTATTTCAATTTGATTCGTTCGAGTTTTTTTCCGTATGGAACGGCAAGGAGGAACAGAAAGATCATATTCGACACGGCGTACAGCGCGGTGTGCGGAAGCGCCGTGATGCACGCGCCGAGGTACAGCGAAGCCGAAAAGCCCTCGTTGTACCAGAGCACGGTCCATACGTCCATTATCAGCGAGAAAATCACGCCTGACAGCGCGCCGAACGTCACCGTCAGGGCACGTGAGCGCCGCAACGCCGGGGCTGCGTCTCCGGAGATAAGTCCTATCATGCCCCACGCAAGCATCTGAAAGGGCGTCCACGGTCCCATTCCGAAGTACAGGTCGGATATCAGCGCCGACATTGCGCCGACAAGGTAGCCTGCCTCGCCGCCGAGGTGTATGCCGGTCAGCACGGTGAGTGCGGTCACCGGCTTGAAAAACGGAATGAATCTGCCCGCGACCGACAGTGCAATGGTCACCGAGGCTATGACGATCCGCCGGGAGCCGGTCTTTTTTCGCTCAAATCCGGTAACGAAGAACAGATTGGCGAGCAGAGCCACGGTGAGCGATACGGCGGCATGGTATTTTGCGTCCACAAGCAGTGCTCCGGCGGCTACGGTCGCGGGTAACAGCACAAGCGGCAGTATTATGCCGAGCGTGCGGCGCACGGCGGAGTTTTTTATTTCAAGCATTGCCGCCTCCGTTCCGATCAGTTGCGGCATCGTTCATCCGGCAGAGCCGGGCGACGTCGCCGACCGTAACGGCGCGGTCGAAGTATCCGCGCGTCATGCGCGCGGCGGGGGTGGTATAAAAGGCGCTGTCGCCGAAAAAGCGGTGCGGCTCGTCCTCCGATACCACCTCGCCGCGGAAAAGGAGCGCACAGCGGTCGGCGATATCGGCGGCAAATTCGGTGTCATGCGTCACCGCAAGCACGGTCATACCGCCCGCGGCAAGCCGGCGTATGGCATCCGTCAGCAGACGCTTCGCGGCGGCGTCAAGCCCCTTGGTGGGTTCGTCGAGCAAAAGCAGATGCGGCTTGTGCGATATCACCTTTGCCAGCGCCAGAAGCTGGCGCTGACCGCCGGAAAGATCGTATGGGTGCCGCCCCGGGGGGAGGTCAAGTTCAAACGGAAGCGCGGCGGGGTCGCAATGCGCGTCAGCAAGCTCCTCGCGCACGCTGTCGCGCAGAAAAAGCGATTCAACGTCCTGCGGGAGCAGTGCCACGCACCCCACGGGACACTTTTTTTCACCGAAGACCCGCACCTTGCCGGCATAATGGCTGCAAAGTCCCGCCGCGACTGCGAGCGCGGTGGATTTTCCCGCGCCGTTGCCGCCGACAAGGCAGGTGATGCTTCCCTCCGGAACGCGCAGGCTCATGCCGCGCAGAACGTCCGCGCCTTCGCGCGAATAACGGAAAAACACATCGGAAAATTCAAGCGCACAGGGCTTTTTTTCGTTTTTTTCCGCAATGTCGGTCACGGGCAGGGCGCGGACGGAATTCCCGTAGTTGTCGGTGATAAATCTGCGCCCTTCGCGGACGCTGAGCGGGCAGGGGAGAGTCGAGCCGAGCGTGCGGTGCAGTCTTACCGCGGCGGGCATGGCGTCCGCAACGGGAGAGGAGGGCGGGATGCGCGCGGCTACCGCGCGCGCGTCGCCTGAGTCGGCGACTTTGCCTCCATCGAGTATCACGACCTGTGTGGCAAGCGGCAGGATGTCCTCAAGCCTGTGCTCGGCAATTATTACGGTCAGTCCCAGCTCACGGTTCAGCCGCCGGACGGCGGAGATGAAATTCCGCGCGGCTATCGGGTCAAGGCGCGAGGTCGGCTCATCGAGCAGCAAAAGCTCCGGCTGCATCGTCATGACCGAGGCGAGGGCGAGAAGCTGTTTTTCGCCGCCGGAGAGTGCGGAGGTCGGGCGGTCAAAGAGATCCTCAATGCCGAAAAACGCCGCCACCTCCGCAACGCGGCGGCGTATCAGCGCGGGCGGCGTACCGAGGCATTCAAGCCCGAACGCCAACTCGTGCCACACCCGGTCGGTCACCGTCTGTTCCTCCGGGCTCTGGGCGACATACCCGATGCGAGCCGCCGCATCGCGGTCGGAAAGCGCGCCGACAGGGGCGCCGCAAAAGTCGATGCCGCCTGCGGTCACGCCGCGCGGCGCAAGCTCGCGCTTGATGAGGCGCAAGAGTGTGGATTTGCCGCTTCCGGTGGCTCCGGCAAGCACCGTAAAGTCGCCTTGCGACACTGTGATGTTGACGTCGGAGAGCGCCGGCGAGTCCTCTCCGGCGTAGCAAAAGCTCAGATCTTTGATAGCAAGTATTTCCATTTTATCGTCTCCGCAGTGTCAAGTATTGTCGGCAGCAGAATAAGCGCTGTGTAGGCGCAGTAAGCCGTTATTGCCGCAGGCGAGAGGGGAAGCGCCGCGGCGGACGGGTAAAATTCAAAATCAAGCGCACCGAGTGCGGCGGGAAGGGCGCAAAGCGCGGTAAGCGCCGCCACGGCGGCGGTAAGGCAGGCATCGGAGCGGCGAAAACGGAATGTCGAAAACGCCGTGCGGCGGCAGGTACCAAAGCCGCGTGCCGTCATGCTGTCGGCGGTCACGATACCTGTCTCAAGCGACCACGTCAGCATTATCGAGGCGACGCGCGCACCTGTGCGCAGTCGGTCTGGAATGCTGTCGTCGCCCGTGCCGCCGGAGACGCGCTGTGCGTCCGACACCTCGCGCGTGCGGCGGATAAGACGTGGGACTGCGCCGAGCGTCATCGAGAGCAGGAGCGCGGTCTTCGGCGACAGCCGCCCGAAAATGTAAAGCAGGCGGTCCGAGGTCATAACGTCGGTAAAGACCGACGTTATATTCAGTACAGCCGTTATCGCCGCGCCCGTAAAGGCTCCGTAGGCAAGCGCCTCAAGCGTTATCGGCGTATCGTTTACAAACACCAGCACGGTCCTGCCGTTGTGGGAAAAAACAATATTTATGAGCGCCGAGGCGGTGATGACGGCTATATTGAAAAAGACGGCGCGCAACGCGCCGTCTTTTTTGCGGATGATCCTTACCGCAAGCGACGCGGCGCAGGCAAGCGCCGATATTGCGGGGTTGCGGCAGAGCATTACCGTTCCTGCCGCCGCCGCAAAGTAAAAAATCTGAACGAAGGGATTGATATCCTTGAATGAACGCATTTTTTCAGTCTCTCGTGTTGAATCCGGCGCCGTCGGTGTAGATCCACTCTACCGTGTCGCCGTCGGCGGGATGATACGAGCCGCATCCGACAGACGGAGATGTGCCGTTTACGCGGTAGGTCCAGCCCGAAAGCTCGCCGAGATCGAATTCGTAAAGGTAGTTTATCCCCGCGATATACTCCATGCCGGCGCTGCCGGTGGCGTCGATCTGCAGTCTGTACTGCCGCGCGGCTGCAATGAGGATGTCATACACGGTGTCGCCGTCGCGGAACGGGACGGTGACGGCGGCAAGCATAACGCCGTCGGCGGGGATGTAATCGCCCTGCATCCTTCCTACGGCAACGTCACAGCGAATGCTCAGGGTAACGGCGCCCGCCGTGTCGCGCGTGTCGGAGGTGGCGGGGGAGTAGTAGTCCTCGGGGGTGCTGAAGCGGGTAAGCGCGACAAAAAGAATGAGCACAAGCGCGGCTGCGATTATAAAAATGCAGTTTTTCAGCTTCCTCTTGCCGCTTTTTTTGTTACCGAGGCAGATAACGAGACATTCAACGTAGGCAAGCAGAGCTATCGCGGCGATCACCGCGGGCTTTATCAGCCGGTGCGACCGGTGTGACTGAGCCTTGTCTGCTCCCGCGCCGCCGCTCACGGCAGGCGCGGAGGTCGCCTCGGACGCGGAGGATGCTGCGGCGGATGTCGTTACGGCTGCGGTGTCGGAGACAGCAGGGGCGTCGGTGTCAAAAATATAGATAGGACCGAGTCCCGCGCGGGCGCGCCGCACCGAGATAAGAGCAAGGAGCGACTGCACGGTGGCGGTCGGGTTTGCGTCGCCGCCGCGCTTGTGTGCAAAGCCGCCGTCCGCAAGGCGGAAGGACATTATCCCGTCGATGACCGACGCGCCGTTCTTTACGAATCGCGTATCGGTTGCGGGGTCTATGCCGAGGGCGGTCAGCGCCATTGCGGTCTGCGCCGCAGACTCGGGATTTTCCGCACCGTAGCTCATATACGTTCCGTTTTCGCGCTGTGACGCGGAAAGCATGCCGAGCGCGGCGTCAACGGCGGCGAGTACACGCTCGTCGTCTGCGCTTACGGGCGCAAGCGCCTGAAGCGCCATTGCGGTCACGTCAACGTCGGCGGCGCTGCCTATGACGGTCCAGCCGCCGTCCGCAAGCTGTGCGTCGAGCAGAGCAGAGGTCAGCTCCGCGGCAGTGTGGACCGAGGACGGAACTCCGGCGTGCAGAAGGTGAAGTCCGAATATCAGACTCATCACGCCCTGAGTCCCGGGCGTTTCGTCGCATACCGCGCGTGCGGCTGCGCTGTCGGCGCGTCCGCATGCGGAAAGTGCCAGCGCACAGCGCTGGCGCGATACGGCTCCGCGGACGCTGCCCGCGTTCATTTTTGCTTCAAGCGCGTCGGCGTAAGCGGTATAATCAAGCCCCGTGCGATACTGCCGCAGGGCAATCACGTACCACTCGGCTCCGGCGCCGGCTTTGCCGGCAAGCGAGCCGTCAAGCCAGCTCTGGGCGTCGGCAGCGCCGTCCTCGCGCATGATATAGCCGAATATCGCATCGATATCGGCATCTGCCGCTCCGCTACCTGCCGCAAATGACGGCAGGACCGCAAAAACGGCAAGTATCAAAGCGCAAAGGACGGCGATTGTTTTTTTGGAATTATTCCTCATCTGCCTTTTTGCGGCTGACGGCTGCGACCGACATTACCGCAAATGCCATAGCGGCTGTGGCGATGATTATCGCGGCGTTGTCGCCGGTCACAGGGGCGGAGGCGGCGGTCACGGTTGCGATGCACACTGGGGGAACAAGGCGCGCGGTGTCGGAAACGGCGCTTACGGTGTGAGCGCCCTCGGCGTCAAAGGTCACGGTAACTTTGCCGTCGGCGTCGGTCTTGAGCTCGGTGCTCTTGCCGTCAACGGTGACGGCAGCTCCCGCAACGGGGTTGACGACGGGCTGCCAGTTGGCATCGTAGCCCGCGCTGAGAAGGGTAAGAGTTACCTTTTCGCCGACAGCGGCGGTAACGGCGGAGTTGTCAAAGTAGCAGTAAACGTCCGAAAAACCGACCGTGTCGGTGTAAACGAATGCATTTATGCGGTCGCCGTCGGATACCTTGTCGGTAAGACCCATGGCGGATTTGTCGTTTACGTAGTATCCGTAGCTGCCGCCGTTTTCAACGCCCCAGAGCTTGGTTATGGCAAGTCCGTAGGCGCCGACTGCGGAGGCATAACCGGCGGCGGAGCCGCCCTCGTATGCCGCGTCGTGAGCGAGCAAGAGCGCGTCGTTTATCGTAAGCGCGCCATCGCCGTCAACGTCGGTCACGCTGACAGCGCGGGAGGTGAGCATAAGAGTTCCGTTGGATACGGTGACGTATACCGTCATGCCGTCGGCGGATGCCGCAACGGTGAAGAGCGCGGTCGTGAGCGTGAGCACGAGCACGAGCGCCATGATAAGTGAGGTGATTCTGGTCTTTTTCATTTTCTTTGCCTTTCTGTAAAGCGATTTTGGTTTTTATAAGCACGGACGGATATCCCGCCGCGGCTTAACTGTTTTTCGGGGGCGTGTCCGCACTCCCGTCGCACGCCTGTTCTTCCATGCAATGCGCCACGCAATGCGCCGCGCTGTGCGCCGCGTTGCGCGCCGCATTGCGGCGACGCTTTGAGCGTATTCTTTTTTCGCGGTTGAGCGCGAGCCTGTCGTCATCGCGCGGCGGCTTCAGCCCTGCGGCTTCGAGCGCGCGCGGCCACGGACCGAGCCTTGCTTTTATCGCACATACCTCGCTGTCGGTAAAGTCCGAGCGGCGGGGCAGTCTCTCCTCGCCCGCGGCGGCAAGCGTGCGCCCCGTCTCGCGTAAAAGCGCAAGGCAGTCTTCCTTGGTGTATTCCATTGGCACAGCCTCCCTTCGGCAGACAGGATCAAAAAAACGCGCCCTGCCATTTTGTGGCAAGTGACGCGCGTGCAACTCCAAAAGACCCGGCAAAAAGCGCGCTTTTTCGCACTTTTCCCGAGGGTTCTCTTCCAAAAGAAAAGCATGGCGGCGACATTCTTCTTACCCAAAAATGATCCGTAATATTATCGGTGCGGCAGGTATTCCGACTTACGGGCAACGATTGCCCGATCACGGTAATGGTCGTTGCGACGGAATTTCACCGAACTTCCCCCTGATCCGGCATACGCCGGAACCGCACTGTGTTTTTTGCGGGACAGACCCACTCACTCACATTATATAATATTTCGCGCCGATAGTCAAGACCCAAAGGTAAAATTACGCCGCGCGGCAAAAAATCGTCCGGCGGCTATTTACAACCTGCCGCCGATGTGGTACAATATAATTATCTGTAAGGAAAAAAGCGCCCACGGGCGCCAACGAAAGGAACAGGTACTTAAAATGAGCTGCGAAAAAAAATCAGATCTCAGAATAATGTCCCACAACATCTGGGGCAGTGATGTTTACAACCGCGATCTTCACATGAGAGACATATACTTCCGCTACGAGCCGGACGTATTGGGTCTTCAGGAAATGACGCCGAAGGTATACGCCTCCCGTCTTTGCGAACTGCTCGACGAAAAATACGAGCTTCTCAAGCCCGACACGAACGGACTTGTGGACAACACGCCCATATTCATTCGCCGCGGTGTTTTTGACGTTGTGAAGTGCGGCTGGCACATTTATGACGGTCTTAACAACCATCAGAGCAAGAGCCTTGCATGGGCTGTGCTCAAAAAGAAGGAAGACGGCATGGAGATAGGCATCATCTGCACCCACTACTGGTGGCA
>CAUABN010000055.1:0-7101 GCA_958427275.1 uncultured Anaerotruncus sp. | reverse complement strand
AGAAATGCGGGTTTATAGACGAACCACAGATGAACTACAATATTCAGGCGAATTCGCTCTCGCAGACATCGGACCAACAAGAATGCATGGCACGGACCTTGAGAAATGGGGAGGGGTATCTTGATATCCGGCTTCACTTAATAGAACAAGTGATAAGAGATCCGGAGGAACGTCAAAAATATGTACAAATAGCGAAAGTAGCATATCATCGATTTGTATTGAATAGAGCGGTAAGCTTAAGAGATAAGGCGGTTACAAGAGAGGCCTATGGTAATTTGAAGAGGGATCATGCATTAACAATCAGTGATACAATAGAGTACTGCGCCATGTTCTGTCCGTGTGTTGTTTTTCCTTTACGGTGTATAAGGAAGCTCACACGTGTCCTGAAAAGAGGAAACGCTGGAAGGAGGCGTGCTCATGAACATCACACAAATTCTTGATGCTTGCACCGGCTGCGCGGGGTTTGCGCTGCGGTCTGCCCATCAGCGGCTGTCAGAATGCAGCCGGATGCGCATGGCTTTTTGCGCCCTGTCGTTGATGATGCAGCGTGTACCGACTGCGGCCTTTGCACCAGAAAATGTCCGGTTTCCGTTTTGCCGCAGAACTCGGCGCATACGGATGTTCTGACCGGCTACGCCAAGGACGGAACGCTCCTGCCCCGATCCTCGTCCGGCGCGATTTTTCCCGTGCTGGCAGCGGAGATCATCCGCAGAGGCGGACTTGTGTTCGGTGCGGCCTTTGACGGACAGTTCCGGGTAGTACATACTGCCGCTGAAACGCTTCCGGAGCTTACTGCTCTTTGCAGTTCCAAGTATGTGCAGAGCCGCATTTCAAGCGACTGCTATTCGCAGGTCAAAGCGGCGCTGGCCGTCGGTCGCTGGGTTTATTTTAGCGGAATGCCGTGCCAGGTCGCAGCGCTGAAAAGCCACCTTGGTCGGGACTATGAGACTCTGATCACGCAGGACACAGCCTGTCACAGTGTCCCCTCGCCTCTGGTGTGGGGCGAATATAAAGCGGAGTTGGAGAAGCAGCACGGTTGCAAGCTGGCCGCGTTCTCCTTCCGCAACAAAGCAAATGGCTGGGAAGTCTACCATATCCGCGCCTTATTTGATAATGGCAGCGAATTTACTCAGCCCGCCGCCGAAAACCCCTATCAGCGCGGTTTTATCAAGGGGCTGTATTCCCGCAGCTCCTGCTTCGTATGCAAGTTCAAAGGGATAGAGCGTTGCAGCGACGTCACGCTTGCAGACTATTGGGGCGTCAAGGGGATCCAGCCGGACGCCTACAACCCGCAGGGCACATCCCTCATTTTGCTGCACAGTGAAAAGGGACGCAGCCTGCTGGAATGCTGCAAGGAGCAGCTGCGACTCCAGCCCGCAGCCAAAGATGCGTTTGCCTTTAACCCGGCGGTGCTTGCACCCATTCAAAAGCCTGCCCGCTATGATGAATTCTGGGAAGGCTACGGTCAAACCTCCTTTGCCGATTTGGTTTCTGCCTGCTGCGAGCCGACCGAAGAAGAACTGGCGCAGGAACGCCGGAGCAAGAGCCTTCTGGCCCGCGTCATGCGCCGCCTGAAACGATAATGTGATAAATAATGGAGGGCACATTCCTTTATGAAAAAAATCATGCTGGTTTTCGGTACTCGGCCGGAAGCAATAAAAATGTGTCCGCTGGTCAACGAGCTGAAGACACGGCGGGATGTAGAGACAATCGTTTGTGTTACAGGCCAGCATCGTCAGATGCTGGATCAGGTGCTGGAGGCATTCCATGTCGTTCCGGATTATGACCTGTCCATTATGAAGGACAAGCAAACGCTGTTTGATATTACGACCAATATTCTCAACCGCATCAAATCCGTTTTGGAAGAGGTTCGCCCGTATATCGTACTGGTGCACGGTGACACTTCTACCACATTTGTAACGGCATTGGCCTGCTTTTACCTACAGATTCCTGTGGGACATGTGGAAGCCGGATTGCGGACATATAACATCTATTCTCCTTATCCGGAGGAGTTCAACCGGCAGGCGGTCGGTATCATCAGCCAGTACAACTTTGCTCCTACCGAACTCTCAAAGCAGAATCTTCTGCGCGAGGGAAAGAATGCGGACAGCATTTATGTGACCGGCAATACGGCAATCGACGCGCTGAAAACCACAGTGCGTGAAAACTATTCCCATCCCGAACTGACATGGGCATTGAGCAGCCGGTTGATTTTGATTACAGCGCATCGCCGTGAAAACCTTGGTGAGCCCATGCGGCATATGTTCCGGGCAATAAGACGAGTCATGGATGAGCACCCCGATGTGAAAGCAATTTACCCCATTCACATGAACCCCGTGGTTCGCCAAACGGCGGATGAGATCCTTGGCGGGGATAAGCGTATTCATATTATCGAGCCGCTGGACGTGTTGGATTTTCACAACTTTATGGCTCGCAGCTATATGATTCTGACAGACTCCGGAGGTATTCAGGAGGAAGCCCCGTCACTGGGTAAACCGGTTCTTGTCATGCGGGATACCACGGAGCGTCCGGAAGGAATCAAGGCTGGAACACTGAAGCTCGTCGGCACAGATGAAGAAAATATCTATCGCAACTTCAAGCTTCTCTTGGAATCCACAGAAGAATACGCCCAAATGAGCACCGCTGCGAATCCCTATGGTGACGGCTTTGCCAGCAAGAGAATTGCAGATATTCTGACCAAATAAAACTGTGCGCTCTCAGATATATTAAAATTTGGCAAAGAGGTTAGCCGGACTTTCGGTGAATAAACATGACGAACGGAGAAGTACTCATGACTATGGAGACTGGTTTCAACTCTCAAAGACATGCATATTTAATAATATGTCATAACAACTTCAAGATTCTGTAAATGCTCCTGTCTGCGATTGATGACGACAGGAATGATATCTACATTCATGTAGATAAAAAGACTGTGGATGTCCCCTTAGAAGATATCCGGAGTGCAGTATGTCATAGTCCCTTGACTTTTATCGAACGCATGTCTGTAAATTGGGGGGTACTCGCAGATATGTGTGGAGCTCGCACTTCTGTCGGAGGCCACGAAAAAACCGCATTCCTATTATCATCTGATATCTGGTGTGGATTTCCCGCTGAAATCGCAGGCTGATATCCATCAATTTTTTGATAACAATGCCGGGAAAAAGTATATTTCATTCGATCAATGCAAAGAGCGGATGGAAGAGTATAAAGACCGCATCAGATACTATCATTGGCTTCAGGATAAAATCGGACGGAACAGAGGAAAACTGATAGCGATTATGTATAGGCCGGAAAATTTGATGAAAATGTCGATCTGAATATCGTCGAAATGTTGCCGGAGCATGTAAAAGCAAAGTAGTATACTTCTGTGTTTCAATCAATCTATTCAAAGCCTTTGTCGAATATTATTCCGGCTATCGTTATAGCCTTTGCCGCTTGTGGATACCTGCGCACGAAAGTTCAGCGATGTAGCACGAGATGCTGATGAACGTGTTTTTCTTCTTTCCGCTTGGGGTGACGCTCTCGAATGCGCTGTTGTGAAGGTGATGCTGTCGGGCAGAACAGTTCTCACTACGCTCATCGGCTGTATTCTCGGCGCGGAAGGCGAGTACGTTCGGTAACGATTACGTTCTCGGCATAGCGTAGGCGGACGATGTGATCTGCAACACACGGTTTGCGTTCGTTGGCTTTAGGTGGCTTAATGTATTGCTCACACTCTAACACTACTGAAAATTTTAAAGAAAAGGTTCGGCACACGAACATGACTCTGACAACTACTGAAACACAATTTCTTCATATTGCCCAAAGCGCTTTGCGCGGGTTACAGTCGTCCGAACTGTCTATTGACTGGTCGAGCCTTTTCGCTGTTGCCAACCAACAAAAGCTATTGCCGATCATTTTTGAAAGTGTTTGCAAGACATCGGCGGCAGGTGAAAATGCCGAGCTGTTTGCTGCGATACGTCGTCAGGTCATTGCGCAGGTGCTCAATCAGACGCTCCGGACCGAAGAATTTGCGGGGCTTTACCGTCAGCTTCGTGCCGCGGGACTTCATCCGATTGTTGTAAAGGGGCAGCTTTGCAGCCGCCTTTATGCGCTCAAGGATCATCGCATCAGCGCTGATGACGATCTGTTTGTTCCCGATGATGAATTCATTGCCTGCCACGAGCTGTTGTGCGAGGCGGGGATGGTAACTGCTACACCCGATGAAGATATTCCCGGAGAGGACGAAATTTCCTATACCAAGCCGGGCAGTCCGCTTTACATTGAGCTTCATCGGCGGCTGTTTGATTCATCTGAGACTGCCCACGATGATCTTAACGGCTTTTTTGACGGCATTCACAGTCGCGCGGTGGAGGTGGACGGCTTGCTTGCAATGCCGCCGCATGACCATATGCTGTATCTGATACTCCATGCGTACAAGCACTTTGTGGGTTGCGGGATAGGACTGCGCCAGTTCTGCGATATCGGACTTTGGGCGCGGGCGTATCATGATAAGATCGACTGGGATTTTCTCAGCGCTCAATGCGAGCGCGTGCATGCGGCTGTCTTTGCCGCCGCCGCTTTCCGCATTGCACGTGAGTGTCTTGGGATCGATTTTGAGCTTCCGGAGTGTTGGCAGACCGACATCGACATTGAGCCGATGCTTCACGATGCGTTTGAGGGCGGAATATACGGTTCAAATGACCGCACACGCCTGCACTCGTCCTCTGTCACGCTCAATGCGGTCAGATCGAGCCGGCGCGGTGAAAAAAGCAGTATCCTGCGTTCGGTTTTTCCGACAAAGGCTTATATGGAGCGCCGATATGCATATCTGAAAAAGCATCCTGCACTTCTGCCGGTGGCATGGGCACAGCGCATTGCGCACTACGCCGTGGAAAAGCGCAGTGACAACAACAGCGCGGCAGGGTCGGTAAGGCTCGCCAAGAAGCGCATCGGACTTATGAAAATGTATGGGATAATGGAGTGACCCGACGCGGTCATTATCTGGGATCTGTGTATATAAAAGCAAAGCATCAGACAAGGAGAGTTCACATTGAAGAAGATCATGTTGGTTTTCTGCACGTGACCGGAAGCGATAAAAATGTGTCCGTTGGTCAACGAGCTGAAGACGCGGCGGAACATTGAAGTGGTCGTTTGTGTAACCGGGCAGCAGTAAGAAGCGGATATAAAATGATAGGGTGTTAAAAAACTCGCTTTGAGTTTTTTAACACCCTATTGAATATAAGCGGGGACCGTCAGTTTTTTGCGTTTATCGTGTCTATCGCCTCGGCGATATTGCCGCCGTGAGCGAGAAGCTCCGCTTCGGCGCGCTCGTCGTCACAGCCTGTTTCTTCGCGTATAATGCGTATGGCGCGGGCGCGCAGCTTTTTGTTGCTCGGATTCATGTAAACCATATGGTTGTCATAAACTCTGCCGAGTTTTATCATTACGCCGGTTGAGATCATATTGAGTACCAGCTTTTGTGCCGTTCCGGCTTTCATGCGCGTAGAGCCGCTTACGACCTCGGGACCTACCACAACTGCGATTGCAACATCGGCAAGCGGGTTCATGGCTCCGTTTTTGTTGCAGGAGAGGGCGACCGTGGCTGCGCCGAGCGAATGGGCGTATTCAAGCGCACCGCGGCAGTATGCCGCGCTGCCGCTGGCGGATATCGCCATGCAGACATCCTTGCCGGAAAATCCTACCTCGTCAAGGTCGGCGGCGGCGTCCTCGGCAACGTCCTCCATGCCCTCCGATGAGTGGAACATGGCAGGGTGTCCGCCCGCTATCACGCCCTGTATCAGCTCGGGCGAAACGCCGTATGTCGGCGGACATTCGGTCGCATCGATGATCCCGAGTCTGCCGGAGGTGCCGGCTCCTATGTATATCAGCCTTCCGCCGTCGCGCAGACGGTCGGCGATGAGATCGATGGCACGTGATATGTCATCAAGTTCGCGCTCAACGGCAAACGGAACGGTTTTATCCTCATCGTTTATCACGCGGACGATCTCACGCGTGGTCATGCGGTCAAGATGACGGCTGTTTTTATTGGTTTTTTCGGTCGTAAGATCATTGTAGTTCATGATTTATCCTCTTTGACTTTCTGATTTCAGAGCATTGTGATCGCGGATAAAGCGCTTGCGGCATGCTTCATCGGCATCACGGGCGTCGGCGGCAAGAGCCTCGCAAAATGCGCCGTATACCGGCGGAGTTTCGGGCAGTATAAGGTCGATATATTCCGGTACGGCGGCGCGCAGGCGCGTATAAAGTCCGCCCGGAGCCGTCACGATGCTTCCGCCGAGCACTGCACGGCAGGAGGCGCCGTCCGGAGACAGAAATTTTGCCGCTGTTGTCAGCAGCTCGGCAAGATACGCCGTATTGCGGTCTAGTATCGACACGCTCACGGAGTCTCCGGCGGCGGCAGTGCTGAAAACCAATGGTGCGAGCGAGGCAATATAGCTTTTTCCGCCGCGGTATATATCGGGTATCGCCATGTCCGGCGGCATGCCGAGATGTTCCTTGAGTGCATCGGTGAGGGCTGTGGGGCTGCCGCGCCCGTCATGCGCGCGCAGTGCCGCGGTGAGCGCGTCGCGCCCGATATCGTATCCGCCGCCCGCGCCGTCAAGCAGGTATCCCCAACCGCCTATGCGCCGTATTTCTTCACCGCGACGGGCAAAGCAGACAGAGCCTGTGCCGGAGATCAGGCAGGCGCCGTCTCCACGCCCGACGCATGAGAGCATGTTTACCGCATCCGACGCTACATACACCGAGCGTGCCGTCCCGCGAAGCGCCCCCGCGAGCGCTTCGGCGTTGCCGATAGCTCCGGAAATACCCGCAAACAGTACGGATACCTCCGCGCCGTCCGGCAAAGCGGCGAGCAGACGCTTGCATATATCATGCAGACGCTTGCCGCTCTCGTCACAGCCGATGTCGTTGGGATTGGTCGCACCTCCTGCGACGCGTGCGAGGATATCGCCGCCACCGGTGCAGAGAAGCGCTTCGGTTTTTGTTCCGCCGCCGTCTATCGCAATATAATATGACATACCGCTCCGTCCTTTTCACGCATAAGAAGGATCCGGTCACCCGAGAATATCGCCGCGCGCGTATCTACCTTGGGAGTCC
>CAUABN010000054.1:0-7222 GCA_958427275.1 uncultured Anaerotruncus sp. | reverse complement strand
CATAGGTGAGGTCAAATCTCTCGGGCAGGTTCATATCAAGCTGGATCGTACCGCACTGCCATGTTCTGCCGAGGCAATCGCGCACATGGAAGTCGATCTTCGGACCGTAGAACGCTCCGTCGCCTTCATTGATGATATAGGGCTTGCCTATCTCGTCAAGCGCGCCCTTGAGTCCGTTGGTGGCGAGCTCCCACATTTCGTCCGAACCTATGCTGTTCTCCGGACGGGTGGAAAGCTCGATGGTATAAGGCAGACCGAAGGTGGTATACACCTGATCTATCAGCTTGTATACGCCGATGATCTCATCCTTGATTTGCTCGGGCGTCATGAAAATGTGTGCGTCGTCCTGAGTGAAGCAACGGACTCTCATAAGTCCGTGTAGTGCGCCGGAAAGCTCATGACGGTGAACAAGACCCAGCTCACCGCAGCGGCACGGAAGCTCCTTGTAACTCCAGAGCTTGCGCTTGTAAACCAGCATTCCGCCCGGACAGTTCATCGGCTTGATGGCGTAATCCTCGTCGTCGATCTTTGTGGTATACATATTCTCGCGGTAATGATCCCAGTGACCGGAGGTCTCCCAGAGCTGACGGTTGAGTATCATAGGAGTTTTGATCTCCTCGTATCCTGCCTTGCGGTGGATCTGACGCCAATAATCCTCAAGCAGGTTGCGCAGTACCATTCCCTTCGGATAGAAGAAGGGGAATCCGGGACCCTCGTCCATGATATCGTACAGGTCAAGTTCACGGCCCAGCTTGCGGTGGTCGCGCTTCTTGGCTTCCTCAAGGAAATCAAGATACTTCTTCATTTCATCCTTGTTCGGGAATGCGATGCCGTAAACGCGCTGGAGCATTTTGTTTTTCTGGTCGCCCTTCCAGTAAGCGCCCGTACACTGTGTGAGCTTTACAGCCTTTACGGTACCGGTCGAGAACAGGTGAGGTCCGGCGCAGAGGTCAACAAATTCGCCCTGGCGGTAAAAGCTGATAACCGCATCGGCGGGAAGCTCGTTGATAAGCTCTACTTTGTAAGGCTCGTCGCGCTCTGTCATGAGCTTTACGGCTTCCTCGCGTGGCAGTTCAAAGCGCTCGATCTTATGGTTTTCCTTTATGATCTTCTTCATCTCCGCTTCCAGCTTGTCAAGCACGTCCGGAGTAAAGGAAACATCGCTGTCGAAGTCGTAATAGAAGCCGTTCTCTACCGCAGGACCTATTGTGAGCTTTACCTCGGGGTAAAGTCTCTTTACCGCCTGCGCGAGAATATGGGAAGCGGTATGGCGGTAAACATGCTTGCCGTCCTCGCTTTCAAATGTAAGAAGCTCCACATCCGCGTCACTGTCTATGACGTGAGTTAGCTCAGTGAGTTTGCCGTTTACCCTGGCGGCTATATGCTCGCGGCTGATAAGTCCCGCCGCACGCGCAGCGTCGTAAACGCTGACGGGAGCGTCGGATGTGAAAACAGTTTCACCGAATCTGATATTCATTTTTCCTCCTTGTGCATTCAATGCACTGTTTGAATTTATTATTTTTATAAAAAGCACACCCCGACAGTCATAACGACTGTTCGGGGTGTGGTAATTACCGCACGGTTCCACCCGAGCTTTTAACTCTTGCCGCAAAAAATGCGAATATTCATGCTGACAGTCGGGTGGTATTTCCGCAGTAGACGCGAAGGACATCTCAGCACCGTCCTCTCTCTGTGCGCGCGCATCTGCGGGAACGTATCCCGCCGCTATTTATTTGTTCCGGCAGTTACCGGATCATTTACCGCTGTATTTGGAGCGGGGATTGACATATTCACGCCAGTTGAGATCGCCGCGGTCGAGGGCGATTATCAGCGCCTCCGCCGTCGCGATATTCGTGGCAACGGGAATGTTGTAAAGATCGCACATGCGAAGCAGTTCCTGCTCGCGCTCGTTCAGCACGGATTCCGGACGTGTGTCACGGAAATCAAGTAAAAGATCGATCTCGTTATAGGCAATGCGCAGGGCGATCTGCTCCTCGCCGCCCTGACGGCCGGTAAGCAACCGTTCTATTTTGAGTCCGGTGGCTTCGGAAATACATTTGGCGGTTATACTCGTTGCGCAAAGATTATGCTTGCTCAGTATGCCGCAGTAGGCTATACAAAACTGCGTCATGAGCTCCTTTTTAAGATCGTGGGCTATGATCGCTATTTCCATTCTGATACCGTGCCTTTCTCAGCTGTCCTGCGCCGATGGCGCAGAACATGGTGTATTTTATGTAAAAATGATTTCGGGCTCAGGTGTAAAGCAGTCGGCGGCGCTTTTTTTCGGGCATGCCCGCCATAAGCGGCACACGCTCCGACATCAGCCTTCCCGCAGTCTCGCGGAATGCACGCGCAACCTCGCGGCAGTCACGGCGCACACGCCTTACCTCCGGGTGACGCTTATCCGGCTTGCCGTCAACGGCAAGTCTTCCCTTCTCCTGCTCGGACGCAAGCGCCCGCGACTCCGGTATGACTCCGAGAAGTGTTATGTGCGTTTTATCTATAAGCTCGTTTATGCCCGCACGCTCGCCCGAAAGCACCGAATCGACGTCAAACATATTTATCACGAGATACTGCTTGTCCACACCGAGGCCGTCAAGTATATACCCCATTTTTTCGGCGCCGCGCACCGAGGTGGGCTGGTGAGATGCAACGATTATCGCACCGTCAGCCGCCGGAGCTATCACCGGCAGTATGCCGTCCGATGCGCCGGGGGTATCGATGATAACAAATTCCGCGTTCACCGAGTCCGCAGCACGCCCGACAGCCGCCGAAAAGCATTCGCTGTCAAACGTTCCGTCCGAAACGAGCGGTGCGGGTATGAAGAACAGCTCATCACATCTGTCACCGCATATGACAGCCCTGTCCGGCGCAACTCTGCCCGCTACAACATCGGATATATCGTATATGACTCTGTCCTCGCAGCCGAGGATGAGATCGAGCGAGCGGTTTGAAAAGTCGCAGTCGATAATTAGGGTACGATGCCCCTCAAACGCCAGCGACGCGGCAAGGTTGCCAGCCACAGTTGACTTGCCTATGCCGCCCTTGCAGGAGGTAACTATATATGTTTGTCGCCCGCAAGCGCTCATCTTTGCCGCCCTACCTTTCAGCACGGAAGTTATCGCTTCTATTATACCACACAAGACGGGCGCATGTCAATTACATTTTCACTTTTTTTACATACGTAAGGCAAAAAGAGTCGGATGCCTGCGGCGTCCGGCTCTTTTGCCTTATTATCGGATAAGAGAAGCGACACTTGCGGTCAGCGGCTGAAGCCCTCCGGATATACCGCACGTGCGCCGCCTATCAGCTTGGGGCGTGTGCGCGCCGTGACCACGGCTGCGCTGCCTACGGTACGCTGTTCGGTCCTTACGGGCACAGCCACCGGACGCAGATGCATTCCGATGAGCGTAAGACCTATATCTATACCGGCATGCGCCGCAATGCGCTCTACCATTACGGGATCGGCAAACGAATCGTAGACCTTTGTAGCCCACGAGCCTCCTGCATGCGGCTGAGGACGCACGCAGACCTCATCGAGGCCGTATTTTTCCGCACATGCGCGCTCGACCACAAGCGCGCGGTTCAGATGCTCGCAGCACTGCGCGGCAAGGAATATCCCCTTCTCCGCCAGCACGGGCGCTACGGCGTCATATATTGCCGAAGCGGCATCGGCAGACGAGCTTTTGCCTATCTGTCCGCCCACGACCTCGGATGTGGAGCAGCCAATTACAAGAATATCTCCGCGGCGCAGTCCGGCTGAGGCGAGCAGTCCGTCAAGGACTGCCCGTGCCTCCGAACCAATACGCGCCATCATTACGGTGTCGGTCATTCGGTATTATCTCCGTTTGTTTTTTTACTTTTATCAGCCGTTGTATGCAGCCTCGTCGCAGAAAACCATGAGGTTTTTGTGCTTGCGAAGCATGGTCACGGGAATGTGAGGATCCTCGGGGGCGTTGATAAGCGCCATGAGGGCATTGTGCTTGTTCTTTCCGGAGACGACCAGCACCACGCCGTCGGCATCCATAATGTTGTTTATGCCCATTGTAATGGCATGACGCGGCACGTCGTCGCGCGATGCAAAGAAGCGCGAGTTGGCGTCGATAGTGCTTTCGGTAAGCCCGGTAAGATGTGTTCCGCCTATAAGCTCGTCCGCAGGCTCGTTGAAGCCGATGTGTCCGTTCTGACCTACGCCGAGAAGCTGAAGACCTATTCCGCCCGCCGCCTTTATTGCGGCATCGTATGCACGGCAGAATGCATCGGGGTCGGCAGCCGTACCGTCGGGAACATATGTGTGCTCTTTGTTGATATTTACATGGTCAAAGAGGTGATGGTTCATAAAATAACGGTAGCTCTGATCGTTATCGGGTGTTATGGGATAGTATTCGTCAAGATTGTAAGAGGTTATTCCCGAAAAATCAAGCTCGCCCTTTTTGTACTTTTCGACAAGGCAAGCGTAAAGTCCCTCGGGGGACGAGCCGGTGGCAAGACCGAGTATCCCGTGGGGATTCTTCTTTATGTAATCGGCAAATACCTCCGCCGCCATGCGTGACATTTCATCATAGTCGCGGCAAACTTTGATCTGATCTTTGATGTTCATCTTAAAAACGATTCCTTTCATAAAAGGCTGTCGGAGGACCCGCACAGCCGCCTTGACACAATTATAGACCAAACTCGGTTTTTTTTCAAGTACCGCGGCGCAGGAATTGTCGTTTTTGGTTGCAAAAAGATGTATAAAAACAGAGCAACGCCTTTATCGGTGCTTTGCCTGCCAGTTGCGGTACAGCTTGTAGAGGCCGCATTTCCACACGAGCACCATGCCCGCGACCGCTCCGACCGTCGCCTGGAGTATCTGATACGGGAGTTTGAGCCATGCCTGCTCCGGCGTACCGTAAATAAACGCTCTGCCGAGCGAGTAGCCCACGACCATTATCACGGCGCCGAGCGCTGCTCCGATACCGGATGAAAGCACCGGGTGTTTTTTCATCACATAATGTGCAAAGACTGAGATGACAACCGCCTGAAGTCCGTGCGTCACGAGAGAGACAAACATCGGCGGAGTGTAAAAGAACAGGTCACCGAGAAACGCCCCTATGCCGCCTACGACAAATGCCGCCAGCGGGTCGAACAGTATCGCCGCCGTACAGATGACGACATCGTTCAAATAAAGATGCCCGCCCGGCACCGGCACGCTGAAGGAACTCATAACTACATTAAGCGCCGTAAACATTGCAGTGGTGCAAAGCCACAGCGCGGTCATTCTGCTGCTTGTTTTGATTTTGGAACTCATGATCACATTCCCCCTTGATTTTAACGTGGCAATAGTATATAATATTTTCTGGTGATGTTAAATAGCCAGAAACGGAGAAAATAATATAACCAGATGGAGTATGTGATAAACAGAAGCGAGCGTCCGGTATATCTTCAGATATACCGCCGCATAAGGGACGGCATAATCGGCGGCTTGTATCCGTGCGGGAGCCGCCTGCCGTCCAAAAGACTTTTTGCCGAGGAATGCGGCGTAAGCACCGTCACGGTAGAGCACGCATATGCGCTGCTGTGCGACGAGGGCTATGTGGAATCACGCGAGCGCAGCGGATTTTTTGTGATATTCCGCCCGGCGGACGGCTTTGCGGCAGCGGCTGCAGCTCACTCGCCAACGCATGAGCCGCGTCGCGCATATGTTGCGGATTATCCGGAATTTTCCGTATCCGTCCTCAGCCGGACTATGCGCCGCGTGCTCACCGACTGCGGCGACATGATACTTGAACGCTCGCCCGGCACAGGGCGCGATGAGCTTCGCGAGGCGATAAGGCAGTATCTTGCCCGCAACCGCGGAATAAGGGTCGATGCAGCACAGATAGTCGTAGGCTCCGGCGCTGAATATCTGTACGGATTGATCACTGAATTGCTCGGCCGTGACAGGATATACGCCATCGAATCGCCGTCATACGAAAAAATAGAGCGCATATACCGTGTCTCGGGTGCGGAATACAGGCTCCTGCCGCTCACGGAGGACGGCATTGACAGCGATGCGCTCGCCGACTCCGATGCGGACGTACTGCACGTAACGCCGTACCGCAGCTTTCCGAGCGGCGTGACAGCTTCGGCTTTCAAAAGACACGAATATATACACTGGGCGGGTCGCAGTGGGAGATACATAATCGAATCCGACTACGGCTCGGAATTCTCGGTAGCCTCTCAGCCGCTTGAAACGCTTTTCGCGCTGTCCCATGACGGTAATGTCATTTATCTTAATACATTTTCAAAGACCATATCGCCGTCGATACGTGTAGGCTACATGGTCCTGCCGTCCGGACTGACAGAGGCATTTTATGAGAAGCTGGGATTTTACTCCTGCACCGTTCCGACGTTCGAGCAGCTCGTGCTTGCAGAGCTGCTCGACGGCGGCGAATTTGAAAGGCATATCAACCGCGTGCGGCGCAAAATACGGCGCGAGGGCGGGGATAAAATGTAATATTCGATGATATCGCGGTCAGAACCGGGTGCTACCCTGAGAACAACGGGAGAAAGTAAACGTTTGATCTCATCACCGCATTTCAGAAAAACAAAATGACTGCAATAAATAAGAGTGCCCGAACGAAGCATATTCATCGGATCGTAACCGCATATGAGCGCCCGGCACTCCGTATAAGCGGAATTTGCGGCATGCGCGGCGACGGCAGCTTCCTTTTTCTTTTTGTATGACAAAAAGCCGCGCTCAACAGTCTCTGACGTGCCGGCATTAACGTTCACACCGGAAATATCGATCGGTCCCGACTCATACGCCGTGGCGCTGTCCGTAAAATCGTTGCGCACAGGTATTTCCGACATTTCAAGGCAAAGGAAAAATACCACGCCCGAATAATAGCACATTTTTCTGACATTGAAAAGCAGACCGCCGTCTTCGCGCAGGACGTCAAGGTACCCGTCAAGCACGGAATCGAACTTATCCGGCGCTATGCGGCGCAGGGCGCGAAGCCCGACATATTCAGCCATGCCCTCTATCGTTTCCGTTTTGAGTTCCTCACGTACCGCAGTCGGAAATGCCTCCGCCCGCAGCGCTCTTATGGCGGAAAATTCGCGCAGTTTCTCGGCGTTTTTATGCTCAAATGCATCCGCAAGGCAAAGATCCTCACGGTATTTACGCGTAAAATTCAGTGCATCGTCCGGATAGTTGAGCATGGCAAGATCATCGGGATATCTTGCCTCACCGTTCGCG
>CAUABN010000053.1:0-7278 GCA_958427275.1 uncultured Anaerotruncus sp. | reverse complement strand
CATCACGTCGGGCGACATATATCGCTCATAAGCCGAAAGATCGGCGGTGAATTCGTAGGTAGGAGCGGGGTCAGCCTGCGGCGTCTGTATGCCGGGAGTGTCGTAGGGCAGAATGCCCGAAAGTGTGTCCCCGGCTTTAAGGCGGAAGGATGAAGCGATATAGCTGCCAAGCGCGCCGGTAGCCTCCGGGTCGGGCGTGCGTGAGACGGTTATCACAAGGTATTTGCGGTTGCGCTTCTCAACCTCGGTAAGCTCGGCGTCCGCGCCGACAAAGCATTCACGTACAAACGAGAGGGGAAGCCACAGCCTGCCGTCGCGCATTAGGGCTGCGCCTTCAAGCGTTACGGGATTCCCGTTCACGCTGGCGCGGTCGGAGTCGGGGGTGAACACCGCCGTCTCGCCACCGCTCGCTTCAAATACCAGCTCGTCGCTCACGCCGCTCACGCCGACGCCGCAAAGCTCCGCAATGCCGGTAAAATCAACATAAACCACGCCGTCAAATACCACCTCGTCGCGGTCGAGCCAGCTGCGGCTCTCGTCTACGATGTAGGTGAAGCCGCGTTCGTCGTTTTCGCCCGCGCGCGCCGTGCGCGCAAGATGAATGACAAATACCGAGAGCGCCGTGGCGCATACTATCATGAATATAACAAAAAACAAAAGCAGATTTTCGCCTGCAGCCATTGCCCGCGCGGCAAGCTCCGCGCGTTTTTTTTCACGAATGCGCCGGCGTATTTCCTTTTGCCGTCTGGCTTCCTCCGCGCGGCGGCGCTCTTCGGCTGTGCGCTTTTCCGCAGCCGCGCGCGCGGCTGCTTCACGCGCGGCTGCCTTTTCCGCCGCAACGCGGCGGGCTTCCTCCTCGGCGCGCCTTCGCGCTTCAGCACGGCGGAGTTCCTCCGCCTCGCTCAGGGGCGCGCGCGGATAACTCTGACGCGGCGCTTCCTTTTGTGTGCGTGTCCGCGCTTGCTGAGGCGTCTGTGCCTGTTGCGTTTTTTGCGCAGGTTGCGTTTGTGACGGACGCGTTTGCGATGGTCGCGTTTGCGATGGTCGCATTTGCGATGGTCTCATTTGCGATGGTCGTGCTTGTGACGGACGGCTCTGAGAAGACCGGGGCTGTCCCGCCCGGTCGCCCGTCTGTCGCGTCTGTCCCGCGCGGGTCTGCCCGGCAGTCGGACGCGCGTCCGGCTGTCGCGGTGTCTGCGGTGCCTGTGCACCGCGCGGCGGGATCTTCAGCTGTCCCGCGTCGCGCTGCCGTGGCTGTGTGCCTTCCCGCGTGCCGGCGGATGCGTTTGCCGAACGCTTTTCCGCAAGTACACGGCGCCGCCCTTCGAGCAGCTCAAAATATTCTTCGTCTGTGCCTGCGGCGTCGGCGCGCTCACGGCGCGCATTTTCATCGTTCGGAGACATTTTTCTTATTCCTTGAATACCGGCTTTATGCCGTTTTGTTTATTCTTATTTTTTCCGTTCTTCCTTCGTCTCAATCAAAAAGAAGAAAGGCGATGTGGGGGAATTTACGATCTTTATTTTTGTGGCGCACACGCGGTGGCGTGAAAGCTCCGAAAGGTATGTCTCTATCATTTTTCCCTCTGCCTCGCCCTCGGCATGACCGGGATAAACAGCCACGGTCAGCACGCCGTCGGGAGCAAGAAGGTCTATGGCGGCGGCAATGGCGGGGAGGGTCGTCTCGCGGCGGGTGGTCACGGTCTTGTCAGAACCGGGGAGCCAGCCGAGGTTGAACATTCCCGCGCGGATAGGCTCCTTTATGTAGTCGCGGGCATTGCTGTGTGAGTCGAGTATGAGATGGTAGTTCTGCGGACATCCGGATGCGGAAAGATGCACCGCGGTGCATTCGAGCGCCTGCGGCTGAATGTCAAAGGCGTAGACTCTGCCGCCTTCCCCGACGGCTTTGGAAAGAAATTCGGTATCATACCCGTTGCCCATGGTAAAATCGGCGGCAACGTCGCCCGGGTGCAGATGAGTCAGTATGAATTGCTTGTGCAGTGAGAGCAGGTCGATCATTTTTTCTGTTCCTCCGGTGAATTATGTATGTCGGCGCGCAGAAATTTTATTGCGCGTTCAACGGCGTCCTTTGAGTCGTACCACGGCTCCTTGTCGTATCTGTAATCGAATTTTTTACAGAACCAGCTTACATCCCCCGAGAGCTTGTCAAAGTAAGGCAACACCAGCCCCTCGGCAGCCTTTGCGAATTCGCGGTATCTCTTGCCGGGGAGCTTTGCCTTTGCAGTGCCGAGAAGATCGGCGTAGTGCGGCAGGCAGATATAGCTCTGCGATGCAAACATCGCGCGGAACTCCTCCTCGGTGTCCCAGAGGTAGATAAGATTTTCAAGCAGATTGCCGAAGTTGTGTTCGATGCGGCGGCAGATGTAACAGCTGCCCTCAAGCTCCGTTATGCGCGCCCGCGCGCGTGTGCCGGGAACCGTCAGCGGCAGGTCGGTTATTTCCTTTCTCAGACGCTCAAGGTGACTTTCAAGCGTCAGCGCCATTCCGAGGCGGTTTTTGCGCACGAACATCATGTCGTAGTGCATGCGGCAAAAGCCGAGCTTGTTGGTCTCAATGCGTATATCCGGCTCCATCATCGAAGCGCCGAGTATAAGTTCAAGCTCGTTCTCCTCAAACATACGGTAGAGAGAGCAGATGGGGCAGGGGCATTTTGCGCGTGCCTCTCCCTCGCGTCCGAAGTGCTCTTTTATCGGTATGGTATATATCTGCTGCATTTTTTTGCTCCGTCCACGCACGGGCTTGCGTCCGCGCGAAAAAAGTAGTATAATGTAAATATAAAAAAGCTATACCTTTACACCATATATTATAACATAACATAACGGCGGTAGGCAATAGCGAAAACGATAATTCTTACAATTTATTTTATTCCGGGGGTGTGAATATGATATACGATGCAGTGCTTCCCGCCGTGGTGTGCGGTACCGAGGACGGCGTTCCGCTCGTCAGAGTGGAAGGGATATGCGACTTTGACCTCCGCGCCGTTATGGAGTGCGGACAGTGCTTCCGTTTTTCTCCCGTTGCGGGCAGCCGTCACGAGTGCGAATATTCCGGCGTGGCGCACGGGCGTTTCATTGCCGCGGCGACCGACGGCGACGTTCTTACGCTGTACAATACCGACGAGGCGGAATACCGCGCGCTGTGGCGCGGGTATTTCGGACTTGACACCGACTACGGTGCGATAAAGCGCGATATCCTCGCGCGCTCCGACCGCCCGGTCCTCGGCGAGGCTGTTGCGGTGGGCGGCGGTATCCGTATTCTCAGGCAGGAACCGTGGGAGGCGCTCTGCTCCTTCATCATATCGCAGAACAACAATATCCCGCGCATCCGCGGGCTTGTCCGCAGGGTGTCGGAGAACTACGGCGCGCCGATAGACTGCACCGGGCTTTCGGCACACGGCGCCTCTGCGACCGAGTATTCCTTTCCGGCGCCTGCGGCGCTTGCCGCCGCAGGCGTTGAGGCGATAGCCGGGCTGCGCACCGGATTCCGCGCCAGATACATATACGACGCCGCGCGGCGCGTATCCGACGGTACGCTTGACCTCCGCGCCGTAGCGTCGGCGGATACTACATCCGGGGCTGCGGATATGCTCATGACAGTCTCGGGCGTCGGACCGAAGGTCGCCGCCTGCACCCTGCTTTTCGGCTTTGCGCGGCTCGATGCATTCCCGGTAGATGTCTGGATAAAGCGCGTCATAGCAAAGTATTTCCCGGGCGATTTCAACGCCGCCGCGCTCGGACCATACGCGGGTGTCGCGCAACAGTATCTTTTCTATTACGAGAGAGAAAAGTCGTCGGTGTGAGTCTTACTTCAGCAGTTCCTCCTGACGCTCTGTGTGCGAGCGTTCGTCACAGGCTATACGCCGCAGCAGCGCGGCGGCTGGCAGCTGCCCCATACGCTCCGCAAGCGATGCAAGACGCATATATTCGTTGTACGCCGCGCGCTCGGCGGCAATGTTGCAGCCGAGTGTGCGCGTCGCCGCTACCGGCGCGCGGCTGTCCTTGTCTTCTCTGAGGCATATGCCGCCGCGCCCGCGCACGGCTGTGCGTACCGTCGGGTCGCCGCCGAGACGGTTTATCAGTTCTCCGAGCATACGGAAGTGGTGCATCTCGTCAAGCGCTATGCCGTCAAACATATCCGAAAGCCCCGGCATCGTCTCGCGGAACATTATGCTCTGATAGAGATACTCCGATATCGCGTTCAGCTCCGCTGCCTGCGAGCGTGCCACCTCGCACGCCAGACGGCAGTTGCAGGTGGTGCCGTCAAGCGACGGATATTCCTTTTTTACGTGTTCGCTGTTTTCCATTGACCGACCCTCCGATAACAAGTATATTTTTATAGCAGTATATGTATCTGCGGCAAAATCGGTGTTGACAATCGCGTGAACGCATGATATAATATTATTACCAAATGAAAAGGGGAAATCAAAATGGATATACACGGCGTAGCTGCACTTGCGGAAGCCATCCGCGCAAATATCGGTAAAGTCATTTTCGGCAAGGATGCCGAGATACGGCTCATCATAAACGCGCTCATCTCGGGCGGCCATGTATTGCTTGACGATATTCCCGGCACCGGCAAGACCTCACTTGCACGCGCGCTGGCTCGTTCGGTGGACGGAGAGGTAAAGCGCATACAGTTCACGCCCGACCTTTTGCCGTCCGATGTAACCGGCATAAATTTTTACAACCAGAAAACCGGCGAGTTCGTTTTCCGCCGCGGACCGGTGTTTACCAATGTTCTTATAGCGGACGAGATAAACCGTACCACGCCGCGCACACAGTCGGCGCTGCTTGAGTGCATGGGCGAGGGTCAGACTACCGTGGACGGAGTGACATACCCCATGGCGCGTCCGTTTTTTGTTATCGCAACGCAGAACCCCATTGAATCTCTCGGCACCTTCCCGCTGCCCGAGGCGCAGTGCGACCGTTTCTTCATGAAGCTGGCGCTCGGCTATCCCGCAGCCGACAGCGAGCGCGGGATGATGGATATCCACGGCGGCGCGGTGTCTCCGCTTGCCTCTTTGACTCCCGTGGCTGCCACTGCCGATGTAAATGCGGCTGCCGAGGCGGTAAAGGGAGTGCGCATCGATGCCTCGGTGAGAGATTATATTCTTTCTGTCGTTACCGCCACACGCGAGAGCGAGCGCATCCGTCTCGGCGTCAGTCCGCGCGGCACGCTTGCGCTTCTTGCGGCGTCGCGCACTGCGGCTGCCATCGACGGGCGCGACTATGTTATACCCGACGATGTTAAATCCGTCGCCGTTCCGGTGCTGGCGCACCGTATCATTGCGCACACTCAGGGGACGGTCCGCCTTACCGATACAAACGAAAAGCTGATAGAGTTCGTGCTTGACAGCGTACCGGCTCCCCTCGGGGCTTAAGTCGTTCTGTGAGGAAAACGCATGCTTTTCTTAGCTGTACTTATTGCGCTTGCCGCCGCGGTGGTGGCAGAATATCTCCTTTACAGCAGGCGTGCATTTGACAGACTGACCTATCACGCGTCATTTTCGGCGCCCGAGGTCGCGGTCGGCGATGATGTTTACCTCTACGAGGAGATAAAAAACGAGGGGCATCTGCCGATACCGTTTCTCAAGGTCGATACCGATCTTCCCGAGGGGCTTGAGTTCACCCTCATAGGTGTTGACCGCGAGCGCGGCGGCAGAAGTATCAGCTCCACGCGTTCCATACAGTCTATATTCGTGCTTCACAGCAATTCGCGCGTGCGCCGCCGCTGGCGTGTACGCGCCAAAAAGCGCGGCGAATACCGGCTCGGCGGTGTGGTCGTAAGCGTAGGTGATGTTCTGGGACTCAACACCGTTTCCCGCCGGCTTGAACTGAGCGCGGGTGGTCGCACCTCAGTGGTCGTTCTTCCCGCACCGCGTCCGCTTTCAGCCATGTCCGCCTCCTCGCGCATGCTTTGCGGCGACCTTATCTCGGCTCTTTGTCCCGTTACCGACCCGCAAAGAACGGTCGGTATGCGCGAGTATACGGTCTACGATCCGATGAACCGCATAAACTGGAAGTCAACTGCCGTACACGGCAAGCTGATGGTCAACATCGAGGAGCGCACTGTCCGCCCGCGTTTTTCGGTCCTTCTCAATATGAATTCGCGCCAGATAGAGCAGCGCCCCGATACGCCGTCCGATCCCGGCTCGGTGGAAAAGGGCATCACGCTCTGCGCGTCGCTTTTTGACCGCATCGCTGCCGAGGAGGTTCCGGCTCGTCTTTTCGTGAATGCTCCGCCGCCGGACGGCTGCGACGATGCCGTGATCCCTGTCGGGGACGGCGCAATATCTGTATACGGTCCGTGGCGCGGCAGGAGCCGCATGATCGACGCTATGCGCACGCTTGCGCGGCTGCCGATGGAGATATCGCTTCCTCCCGAAAAAATGTTTGATTTTATCATCTCCACCCCGGCGCTTTTCGGCGAAAACGAAAACCTTGTGGTCGTTTCGCCCTACATTGACGGCAGAATGATAAATTTTGAAAGCCTGCTCCGCGAGCGCGGCGTTCGTGTCGTGTTCTATATAACCTCATCCCGCAATACAGCCGGCGCTCTTCCGCCTTCGGTGTATTTTGATCTCGGATGACGCCGCATGGGGCGAGCGGTCAGGTGCATATCGATATTTTGTTTTCAACAAAGCTCCCCGCGGCGCGGAGAGCTTGCGGCAATTATTTTGCGAGGTTATCGTACCATGAAACAAAAGCAGAAGCATAAGCCCCAAAAAGCTCCCGGCAGCGGGTATGCCGCATTTTACAGGTTCCTTTGCATTGCGGCGATATACTTCGTCGTATCCGTATGCACATCGGGATTGTACCGCGGCCTCGGAATGGCGCTGCCGGGACTCGTCATCAATGCGGTTCTTCTCGGCGCGGGGTACGGCATCATGTCGCTTTGGGCGGCAGTAACGCGCCTCCGCCGCCACAGGGACTCCGGAGGCTATGAGTCGGACGGCGGCTATTTCAGCGCGCGTCATTCCGTGTTTCCGATAGCGCTGATTATCGTCATCGGATTTGTCGTCCGTGCCGCAGCCGCGCATTTCGAATACGAATACGCAATGAACACGCCGGGCGTGGCATACGATCCGGATTCCATTCTCCCGTTTGTCGTGATGATCTTCGCGGTCGCAATGATGGCCGGCGGCGTGGTCCTTTGGTTCGTGCCGTACGAGCGGCTCGTGTCTCAACGGACGGCGGTGATATCTCTTACTGCAATGTTCATTGCATTTGTGTTCTGGGAATATACCGGCAGCGCCGTGTC
>CAUABN010000052.1:0-7322 GCA_958427275.1 uncultured Anaerotruncus sp. | reverse complement strand
CCGCTTCAACTGTTTTTTGAGCGTTGAATGCACAATCCGCAACTCTCAGCTCGGGTACAACTGCCGCGACCTTTACAAATCCGTCCTTCATTTTTAATCTCCTCTGTTGTTCATGATCATTTTTATATATTCAGCCGCATCTGAAGACAACAGCCGCCCGGTGTCTGCACCGTCGGCAAGCGCCTTTCGCGCCGCAGTCGAGCTGATATCAGCCAGTCCGTATGCCGGCAGATACACCGTTTCACACGACGGACAGCGCGCATGGTTAAAAGCCGCCATTTCCTGCTCGTACTCAAAATCTGTCGTGTTTCTCACACCCTTGACTATTGCCGCAGCGCCGATACCGGCGGCAAGATCGGCAAGATATCCGTCCGACGAGATGACCCTGACGTTCTCCATCCCCGCAAGCGTCAGTTCGGCGATGGCTTTTCGCTCTTCAAAATCAAACATGCCTTTTTTATCGGGATTGACCATTATAGCGACCACAACTTCATCAAAAAGCCTCCCGGCACGTTCTATGAGACTTTTGTGTCCGAGCGTCATAGGGTCAAAACTCCCCGGAACTATCGCAGTTTTCATTTCTCAGCGTCTCCTTTGGCAAGACTGACAAGCGTCACCCGCGCAGCGCCGTAGACTGCCTCGCGAATAACAGTAAAACGTTCCGACAGATCGCCGCGACCTACGAACGGATCATCGTCGCGCGCCGTCTCGCACACCGCAATGCCGTCATCGGCAAGCAAATCGCCATCGGCAAGCAGTTCAAGACATTTCGGCACAAGCCCCGAGGCATACGGCGGATCAATGAACACGATGTCGAACCGTCTTGTTCCGGATGCGGAACGCAGAAATTCGACCGCATCTGTGCGAAAGATACGACAACGGTCGGCAAGGTGTGTCTTCTCCGAATTCTTTTTTACAGCCGCAATAGCCTCTGCGGACATATCGCAAAAATACGCCTCACCGGCACCTCGGCTGAGCGCCTCAAGCCCCATCTGGCCCGAGCCTGCAAAAAGGTCAAGCACGCATTTCCCGCGCAGTCCGAACTGAAGACAGGAAAACACCGCTTCTTTTGCCCGTTCGGATGTGGGGCGGGTATTCATTCCGTCAGGCGTTTCGAGCTTGGTCCCACGCGCCGTGCCGGTTATTATCCTCATCATTTTTTATCACCGTCCTGTTCCTCATGTACGCTCTCCGGGTGGAAGTAGCCGTACACCGCAAACGCCTCGGAATCGGATATTCCATTTACGGTCCTCAGTGTTTCAAGATCGGCGCTTTTCACCGCGCCGAGTCCGCCGAGTGCCGACAGAAGAAGCTTTGCCTTAACGGGTCCTATTCCGTTTATTTTCTCAAGAGTGGATGTCTTGTAGGTCTTGCGCTTCGCGTGTGTCATTTTTGACACCGTAAAGCGGTGTACCTCCTCCTGGATGCGATATATAAATCCATATACATCGCGCTCGCGCGCGATACTGACCTCTCCGTCCACGCTCACGAGCGCACGCGTTTTGTGGTAATCGTCCTTTACCATACCGGCAGCGGGAATATCAACTCCCGCCTTGCTCATAACATCGAGCGCTACATGCAGATGCTCTTCGCCGCCGTCAAGGAGTATAAGATCGGGCGCTGTCGCAAATGCGCCGGAATCGTCCGAAAGATGCGAAAAGCGCCTTTCAAGCGTTTCACGCATTGCGCCGTAGTCATTTGCTCCGTCAGTGGATCTTATGGTAAAGCTACGGTAATCCCGCTTAAGAAAGCACCCGCCCTCAACAACGATCATACCCGCCGTCACATGCTCATCGCCGAGATTGGAAATATCGTATGCCTCAATACGTTCCGGAACGACTTCAAGCCCCAACAATGCGGCAAGTTTTACGGCAACATCCTCCGAGCGTGAGGTGTCCCGGTCGATACGTGCGGCGGCTTCCTTGGCGTTTTCAGCCGCCATATCACACAGCTTGCGGTTGTCGCCTATAACCGGGACCGTTACATGAACGCGCCGCCCGGCGATACCGCTGAGATAATCCGAAAGCAGCGATATATCATCTTCATCACATTCAAAGCCGACCAGCAAACGTTTTGGAGCATAGCCGCTCTTGCGGTAATGCTCGCAAAGGAGCGAGCAAAATGCCTTTGCATCCGCGATCGCTTCGCCGGATATCGGGAAATCCATCTTATCGACCAATGCTCCGCCGCGTATCGAGAGCAACGACATGACCGACATATGGTCATCGGAATATACGCCGCAAACATCCTGCTCACAGTCCGGAGCTGCAACGACCTTCTGTTTTTGCGAAAGCGACTCAAGCGCACGTATCGTGTCGCGACAGCGCGCAGCCGCCTCAAACTCTTCGTTGTCGGCATATGCAAGCATTTTTTCTTCAAGTACGCGCCGTGCGGCGGAGGTGTTGCCGCGCAGCACCTCTGCGGCGCACTCTGTCATTTCGCGGTATTCATCACGGGTGACATTACCCGTGCACACTCCGCGGCACTGACCTATCCTGTAATACAGACACGGACGGTCCTTGCCGATATCGGCGGGAAACCTTTTTTTGCACGACGGCAGACCGAATGTCTTGTTCACGAGAGATATCACGGAAAAGACTGTTCCGGTGCCGGAGTACGGTCCGAAATATCTCGCGCCGTCATCCTCCCTCCTGCGGCTCATAGCAAGCCGCGGGTAATCCTCCGCTGTCAGCTTTATATACGGATAGGATTTTGCATCCTTCAATCGTATATTATATCTCGGGGTGTATTGCTTGATAAGGGTATTTTCAAGCGTCAGCGCCTCTATTTCGGTATCACATACAATGTAATCAAAATGATGGACCGACGCCACCATGCGCTCGGTCTTCAGGTTTTTCTCACCGTTGCGGAAATACTGTGAAACACGGTCCCGCAACTTGCGCGATTTTCCGACATATATCACCTTGCCGTGTTCGTTTTTCATTATATATACGCCCGGGCAAAGCGGAAGTGCACACGCCTCGGCAAGCAAGCGCTCGCGCCGCGTATCGGCAACGTTTTTTGTATTTGAGATCAATACATCGCTCATACATCAGCACCCTGAAAAATTATTATCGCAATTCACAGTTAAAAACAACATCTGGGGGCTGTCGAGCAACCGACACCCCCCAAGAAATTCCGTCGGAGTCATGCGCCGCCTCGACCGCAAAGCGCAATAACACTGACATTCAGATTTTACGCAACCGTTGCCGCAGATCGCCATGATACCGCGCCAAAATGATCACGACATACGTCGTGTGCGTTTTATTCGGCAAATCCACTGTTTATAAGCGCCTCAAGACCGTCAAGGGCTTCCTTTTCGTCGGGACCGTCGGCGGTAAGGGTAACTGTCATTCCCTTGGCAATGCCGATGGAAAGAACGCCGAGAAGGCTCTTTGCATTCATTTTTCTGTCATCCTTCTGAATCCAGATCGAGCAGTTGTAAGAATTCGCTTTCTGAATGAAATAAGTAGCGGGTCTTGCATGCAGTCCGCCGTTATTATTTATTGTAACCTCGCGTGATATCATATCCGACTCCTTATTAAGCCCTTCAGGCCCACTTTTATACTTATTTAATATTATAACTGAGCCAGCCGACAAAATCAATAGACAAAATGATGATATTTGCCCGTCTTTGACTGCCGGATTCGTTAATTTTTTAATTATTCGGCAGTAGCGGGGATAATACCGTGGCAAAAAACGCGCTCAACTGCCGTTTTTGCTCGGTTACCTCGCCTCCTGCACCGCAACACCGGTTATGATCACGTGCAGATCGACAGTACGCAGCTTCAGCGTTATCACACATCCCGGTGCAAGATGTACTCCTCCGGGCGTCACATAGCCGCCGTCGGTGGATACAAGTGCGCATTCGAGCACACCGCTGATATCGATAAGAGTGTTTTCCGGATAATGCACGTCTATCGGCGTTCCGTCAGCCCCGGATGCATGCAGCGCGGACGGAGAATACGATATGCCCGTCGCCAACTTTCCTATGAGCTCATCACCAAGATATACATCCGTTCCGGGTTCAAGCAGATCGAATGTCGTATACCGGACCTCCTCTGCAAGGAATTGCACCGTGCAGTTTTCGGTCTTGCGGCGAAAAGCGGCATTGTCTGATACGCTTCTGACGACGATCGAAGCCACAGAGATAAGGACCAGAAGTATGATAACCAGATCGGCAGCGCCGAATCTGATTTTGTTTTTTCTTTTATCTGCGGGAGCGCCCCCGCTTTCGCTTCGTTTCATTTTGCACCTCCGCCGGAGGATATCTCGTTTATGCTTATGCAGGTGCCGGTGCCCTCAAAGCCCGGCAGACTGAGGGTGTATTCTGCGCCGACTGCTATGCGATGTCCGCCTACGGTGTAGCCGCGCGACTTGTCGTACCCCGCGGCAGACGTGACGGTGATAAGTATGTCCGAAACATCGGAAAGCTCATCTATAACAACCTCACCCGAAGCGGCATCATACCTGACTCTGCTTGCAGGAGATACCTCGACCTCGGCGCTCACCTTTCCAAGCGCCACGGCACTTCCCTTTTCGGTAACTGGATCGTTCACGGCAATGCCTTCTATAAGTTCGCGCCTTATGCCCTTTATTTCAATTGTATATGAGATCGTTGCATCATTCTTCGTCGATGAAAAATGCAACAGTCCCGATGGCAGATACGCAAACAGCGTCAGCGCTACAACCGCCAAAATGATTACCGCTATCAGCGCGTCAAGCACATTGAACCGGTAGCCGGAACTCCGTTCCTTTTTTTCGTCAGCTCGGTCTGTTACGTTCATGATAATGATTCCTTTCACACCTCGGACCGTGATCGCGTCCTTGTGTCAATTGAATGAAATTGTGATATCCGCCGCGCGATCATCACCGCCCGCGGATATCATCTCGATGTTGCGGGCGCGCACCTCACGTACTCTTATATCGGCGGCGGCAGAGGCAAGCCCCGCAACAACCCAGAACGTGAAGAACACGGTATAGTTGTAAAACACAAAGTCGAAAAAGCCTGCAAACACAAGCGCTGCCGCGCCGCACATACCGGCGCCGCAAAGCACAGAAACACGCTTATCGTCCGAGAGCCTTATACACTCGACACACTTCTGCGTAAGAAGCCCAATGACCAAAAGAAGGAACAGAAGCCCGGGGATACCAAGCTCGGTAAGCACTCCGAGCCACAGGCTGTGAGCATGCGCGGCATTCCATACCTCCGGAGATGCCACGCGCATATAAGCGCTGATGAACAGCTCTTCACCTATACCGATACCGCCGGCAAAGTACATTCCGATCATCCGGCACACACCGTTCCAAATCTTCACACGGTAATAATTCGCGCTGTCGGCAAGAGACAGCAGGCTCCCGACGCGCGCCCCCAAGGTATTCGGGAACAGCATACAAAGCACCGACCCGCCGGCAACAGCCGCCGGAACCACCGCAAATGCCCGCGGCGTGAGAGCGATAAGAAAAACAAATGCCGAAGCCGCCATTCCGACCCATGCGCCGCGCGACCATGTAAAGACAGCGCAAAGCAGCATGGAAAGAGCCGAAAAGCAGTATAAAAAGCGTTCGCGCCGCTTTTTTGCAAGAACTATTCCCGCCAGTGCGAACGGAAATGCCATGATTATAAAATAAGCCAGCGAGTTGGGATTCGCAAATACCGATGTCACACGTCCCGGTATTTCGGCAAACAGGCTGCTGTCCAGCCATCCGTAAACGGACCTTCCGAGCAGGAACTCGGCTATCCCGATATATGACACGACAGTTGCCGATGCCATGAGCAACGATATGCATGTCGCAAGCCGCTTGCGGGTGTTAACGGTATTGACAATAAGAAAATATACCGCCATAAGCACCGTCCGAACAATGGCAGGCCACGGGTCGCCTCCG
The DNA here is from genome assembly GCA_958427275.1 of uncultured Anaerotruncus sp. Classification (GTDB taxonomy): domain Bacteria; phylum Bacillota; class Clostridia; order Oscillospirales; family CAG-272; genus CAG-390. Next base: position 1,436 of record CAUABN010000052.1, on the reverse strand, counting down.
CCGGATACAAAAACACCTCCGCAGAGCGTCAAAAGCATAAAAGCCGCAACAGCCGCTTCGAGCGGACCGCACACTGCGGTCCTTTTTCCGCGCATATACTTGGCAAAAAATCCGACAGCAGACAACAGAGTGACCGCCGCCAGGATCGCAGACGGGCGAGGAGTAAGGTTAAGGAGCGGCGCCGTGAGCAAAGCGAGCGAAACTCCCGCCTCCGGGAAGCACAAAAGTATAACGGCACACAAAACAATAAGCAACACCCCTATAAATCCGACAGGTGAAACATAATAGGTAAACATCCCCGCCGCGATCCCCGCGATAACCGCCCAGCTCTGCACTGCGCCTGAGCCGCGCGAATGCACCGCCAGCTTATCCGGGGTGACTCCGCAGGCATCGGTAAGAACAGGGCGAAGCAACACACTTGTGCCCAATGCGCGCGCAAGGGATTTCGAGCTGAACAACAGCGGCAGTGCCAGAAGCATCATCGCCAACCCACAAAACAGATCGTCGTTCGATACATCACTGACATAAAGCGCGTATTTTTTTATAAGAAAGATGAGCGTCGTATATATACCGAATGTCGTGAAAAAAACTCCGTAGGTCCTGACGCCGCATCCGAGAGACGCTTTTTTTATTTTAGAAAAAACGCTGACCGTTAACGACTCCTCAAATGTGCGTGCAACGCCTTTTTTTATACGTCTGATCACACCGTTGCCGCTGCCGGAACGTCTTATCGCGGTCACTATCGCCGATCTGTCAAACGCACTTTTTTCACGCGAATATCCTGTGAGCGCAGCGCCGCTGACACCGCCGTCAAACTTCTCGGAGACGCGGTCGCATATCGCGCCGAAGACGCTTTCGGGCTTCATTTCGTTTTTTTCTTTGTTCTTTTCGTTTTTTTCGATGCCGTTACCGTCGTTCAAAAGTACGTTTTCTCCTTTCGCGTAATACTGTACAGACAGACAGTCTCAGTTCTTGCCGTCAAGCAGATCCGGACGCATTTCCGATGTAAGCGCCGCCGCCTGCTCAGCCCGCCAGCGGTCTATGTTGGCATGGTGACCCGATATAAGCACATCCGGCACCTTTACGCCGTGGAACTCATACGGTCTTGTGTATTGCGGATATTCCAGCATGCCGTCACTGAGGCTTTCGCTTTCAAAGCATTCCGGAGCCGCAAGCACACCGTCCACAGTGCGCGCCACCACATCTACGAGTATGCAGGCGGGTATTTCACCGCCGGTGAGAACATAATCACCGATAGATATCTCTTCATCAACGATCTCATCGATTATACGCTGATCGACGCCCTCATAGTGACCGCAGAGAATGATGAGGCGGTCATACTCCCGTGAAAGCTCAAGTGCGCGTCTCTGCGTGAGCACCTTACCTTTGGGTGACATGAATATCACGTGCGTTCTGAGTGCCGCGGCATCGGGCGC
>CAUABN010000051.1:0-7349 GCA_958427275.1 uncultured Anaerotruncus sp. | reverse complement strand
GGCGAGAACGCTGACGGTCGCTCCCGTTGTGCCGGATATTCTGCGACGCGTCAAGGCTGAGCAGGTAAAAAATCACCTTACCGTCGGTCTGGCTTGGGAGAATGAGCATAATTTCGTTTTCACGAATGCGATGGGACATTTTGTTGTGCCTGAGACGGCATACAAAACCGTGAAGCGCGCCGCTGCGAAAATCGGGCGAGCTGACCTCCGGTTTCACTCCCTCCGCCATAGTTACGCGGTCAACGCTCTTCAAGCCGGGGATGACTTGAAAACCGTGAGTCAAAGCCTCGGTCATGCGACAGCGAGTTTCACTGCCGACGTTTACGGTCATGTTTCTGAACGCATGAGGCAGGAAAGCGCGGAACGAATGCAGAATTTCTATGAAAGTCTCGGGGTGAAAAAGGGGTAAAAAAAGCCCTTTCAAAATCTGAAAGGGGTAACGAATGGGGTAAGAAATCTTTTGAATAAGAAAAAACCACAACATATAGTGCTTTTGCGACTGTTTAAACACTGTATATTGTGGTTTTTCTGGCGGAGATGGAGAGATTTGAACTCTCGCGCCGTTATTCACGACCTACACCCTTAGCAGGGGCGCCTCTTCGGCCTCTTGAGTACATCTCCAAGGGTGTTTGCGGCTTGGGCGGGCAAATCATTCGCTCCGGCACAGCCAACGATGAATATTATACACTATACCCACCGCTTTGTCAAGTCTTTTTTGTCATTTTTATTACCGGCGGTGTCAAAAACCTTTTCGGTCCATCGACACCGCCGCAGATATTGATCTTTAATATGTCACAGCGTCATTCCGGAATACCGTACAGCGGCGTCGGATATCAGTCCTTGAAGTCCGCCTTAAGGTATATGACATTATCCGAGGCTATCGCCTCTGCTCTGAGCGCCTCAAAATCGAGCTTGCGCTCCTCATCCAGCACCTTTGCAAGCTCCGGGCGGGTCTTGGGGTGACGCGGCGTGAACACGGTGCAGCAGTCCTCATACGGGAGTATCGACGTTTCAAACGTATTTATCGCGCGTGCACGTTCGATTATCTCCTCCTTATCCATTCCGATCAGCGGACGGAAAACGGGGAGCGCCGAGGCATCGTTGGTCACGGCGAGCGCCTGCATGGTCTGCGATGCGACCTGACCGAGGCTTTCACCGGTGATGAGCGCGCCGCAGTCGGTCTTTTTTGCTATCTCGGAGGCTATCGACATCATATGCCGACGCAGAAGCAGTGTGAAATAATCCTCACAGCAGGCGCGCGACAGTTCCTCCTGTATATGCGTCAGCGAAACAACGTGCAAAAAGATGCTTCCGGACCACATTGTGAGTCGGCGTGCCAGCTCAACGACCTTCTCTCTTGCCTGCTCGCTCGTATACGGGAACGATTCAAAATAGACTGCCTCAAGCTTTATTCCGCGCTTTGCCATCATCCAGCCCGCGACCGGCGAATCTATACCGCCGGAAAGCAGTAAAAGTCCCTTACCGTTTGAGCCTACCGGCATACCTCCGGCTGCATGTTTCTGTCCCGCGGTGATATATGCGCCCTCTTCGCGCACCTCACACATAACGGTGACCTCCGGATGATGAACATCCACTTTAAGATTATGATAATTCGTAAGTATAGCCGCGCCTATTTCCTCGCATATCTGCTGTGAATGCATGGGGAAGCTCTTATCGGCACGTCTTGCTTCGACCTTGAAGGTGCGCGCGGATGAAAGCGTATCGGCAAGATACTCCACCGCTGTGCGGCAAAGCTCGCCTATCTCCTTTTCGGCGTAAGCCGAACGGCTGATCGCGATTATACCGAAGGTGTGCATGGCAACGCGGTATGCGGCGTCCATATCCGAAGTCTCGTCCTCCGGCTCGATGCGTGCAAGGCTCCTGCCCTTGATAACGCGGTATTTGCCCACCTGCTGAAGGCGGTATTTCAGTTCACGGCTCAGAAGCGTCTCAAAAAAGCTGCGGTTTGCGCCTTTAAGACAGATCTCGCCGTATTTGCAAAGCAATATTTCTCTGAATTCAGACATTACCGTTATCTCCGTCCGCGTTGTTTTCGCCGTCGCCGTCAGCGGGAGCTATCAGCTCCGCGGCGGAGTCAAGCAGACGCTCGGGGACAAAAAAGTCCACGCCGCCGAAGAAGTCAAATCCCATAATAACGCGGTTAAAGCTCTCACGCGAATGCGGGCGCGTCACATACGGAACGCTCTCTCCGCGAAGGATGCTTTCGATAAACGCCGCCTCGGCGTTGTCACGCGCGGTAGTGAGAAGTACAAATTTTTCGTTTTCTGCCGCAGCGGCGGTCTCTGCCGCGCCGGGGCGCTTTGCGATGTCGCTCATTTTACTCTCCGTATTGGTCATTCGGAATCCGACGCACCGTCCGCTCCGGCGTCGTCGGCACTGTCGTTGTCGTCGTCCGCGCCGTCATCGGCGGCAAGTGCGTAAAGGTCGATATCAAACAGGGTAGAACGCTCGGCGGGATCTATCACCGCCGCTTCTTCATCCCCCTCATCGTCATCATTGTCCTCGCAGGCGGAATATTTATCCTCCGCAGGTGCTTCAGGGTCGGGATCGGCGGCACCGGTCTCGATATAATAGTTCGGGAAGAGCTTTTCCCAGACCTTCATGCAGCCGATGGTATCGGCAATGGATGTGTGCGCAACTCCGTCCCATTCAATGCCGAGGCATGCCATGGCGTCGGTAAGGCTCGCGTGCTCGACCTCGGGGCGGCACTCATGTATGTACCGCACGAATTCATTTGCGCAGCAGCGTATCTTCGCCCAGAGCGCACGGCGCTCCTCCTCGGTCGGGTAAATGTACTTGATGTGACTGTAATCGGTAGATACGCCGTATGCGATTATACGGTCGGCGCCCGCGAATATTTCCTTGATGCGGGGAGTCAGCTCTTCAAGCGTGGGTGCGCCCACCGTCATTTCGGGCGTGATGCCGTGTATCTTTTCGGTCTTGTTCCACTTGCGCGTGTGCGTGGGGCGGACGAGAGTGTTCATTATCATATTTCCGTTCGCATCGCATATGCTGATGGAAATGATCTCGTCGCGGTCATAGAAGCCGGTAAGCTCCAGGTCGAAAAAGAGAACGCGCGAGCGGTCCATTCCGTAGTGGCGCGCGCGGTGGGCATCGCCCTCGGCGCGGCGGACAGCAAGCTCAGCCTCATAGCAGGAACGGCAGAGTTTTTTGCGGTATCTCACGTCCTTGCCGCATTTTACGCAAAGCAGGGGCATGCGCACGGTGGTGAGCTTGTCGTAAAGGTAAACGGCGCTGCCGTCGGAGCGGCGTGCAAACGCCACAGGCTGCTCCACCACGTTCAGCTTCATTCCGGCAAGTCTCTCCTTGGTATAAAAGCCGAGAGATGCGGCACGGCGCACGCTTACGCGCTCTATCGTGTCGCCGGAGGGCAGCTCAAGCGTTTCGCGGCGCGCACGGGGCGCATACCACAGCTCGGGATCAGCCTCGGTCACGCTTTCGGGATCGAACCAAAGACGCAGGCCGCTCTCGGTCTCCTCGTATGCCACGGGAGAGCCGGCTTTAAGATGCAGCTTGTCAAGATCGGCACGTGTGAGATAGTTCTTTGCTCGCGCTTCGCGTCCGCGGATAGCCGTTACCGTGGCGCCTGAGCGCAATTTTATTGTTTCCTTCAATGTATTCCTCCGATATATACACACCTTGCGGTGTTAAAAATCCCATTCTGAATTATTATATCATACCGTGAGACGATTTACAAGGGCGAATAACAAATTTATCGGCATAATGAAATAAAAAAAAGGCAAAGAGACTCAAAAAACGGTTAAATTGTTACTCTGCGGCGGACAGGCAGACATCACAGCCTTTCAATAAGCGCCGCACCGTTTTCGCGGAGCCATTTTTTATGATCCTCATAGTCCGGCATCACACGCCCGACCTCCTGCCAGAAGCGCGGCGAATGGTTCATTTCGATTCTGTGGCAAAGCTCATGCACGACAACATAGTCAAGCACTCCGGAAGGAACGAGCGCGAGCAGGCAGTTGAAATTCAGATTTCCCGACGAGGAGCAGCTCCCCCACCTTGTGTGCTGGGCGCGTATGTTTATCCTTCCGAACGTGACGCCGACAAGCGGTGCAAAATGCGCGACGCGCGGCGGGATTCGCTCCAGCGCACGTTCGGCAAGCCCGCGTATCTCCGTGTCGGTAAAACGCGGCGCCTGCGCCCGGCGCGCTTCGGCGGCAAGATTTTTCTGCCGCATCAGCGCGATATGAGGCTCTATCCATGCCTCCTCGCTCTCAACAAAGCGCAAAATCTCCGCGCGCGGCATACGGCGCGGCGCGCGTACAACGACCGAAAGATCCCGCCGCACCTCAAGCGCCATGGTACGGCGGTCGCTTCTTATTATTTCAATATTATATTTCTTCAAAATATCCATAGCATAATTTTAGCACACGGATACGCCGATGTCAACCGCCGACAAGCCTTGATTTTTCGCCCCTTGTGTGCTACAATAATGATATAAGATCGCACCGAAAGGACGGAACAGAAAAATGAGCGAAGCCTATGAAAATATGATGACGCGCCGCAGTGTGCGCAAATACCTTGATACCCCGGTACCCGCCGAGGTGATAGACCGCATCATAACGGCGGGACTTTACGCCCCGACCGGACGGAACATGCAATCTCCCATAATAGTCGCGGTGACCGACCGCGAGCTGCGCGACCGCCTCTCGCGCATGAATGCGGCTGTGATGGGAAGCGACGGCGACCCGTTTTACGGTGCGCCGGCAGTTCTTGTCGTGCTTGCCGACAAAAACTGCCGCACTCATGTTTATGACGGCAGCCTTGTGATGGGCAACCTGATGCTTGCGGCGCATGACGCGGGTCTCGGAAGCTGCTGGATACACCGCGCCCGCGAGGTGTTTGACACCGACGAGGGCCGCGAGATACTTCGCGGACTCGGCATCGAGGGTGACTACGAGGGTATCGGCAACTGTATCATCGGCTACACCGACGGCGCAGAACCGGATGCTGCGCCGCGCCGCGCGGGACGCGTTTTCTACGCCAAATGACCGCACTCCGCACGCAGAAAAAGTACGACACCGACCCGGAGCTTGACCGCTATTGCATAAGGCTCCCCTTTTCGCCCGCAATGCTGATCCCGGCTCGTCCCGCCATGCGGGCGATGTATGCACTCACGCCGACGCCGCGCGGCGTGAGGCATACAGTCATGCATTCGGGCAGCCTCCGCCTTGACGTATTTGAGCCGCTTGCGTGTGTGCGCGGTCTGCCCTGCCTCATTTACATGCACGGCGGCGGCTTCGGATACATGGCTGCGCCGTATCACAAAAAGCTCGCTGCCGTTTATGCGCGGGAGGTCGGCTGCCGCGTGGTATGCCCGGATTACCGGCTGCTGCCGCGCCACCCGTACCCTGCGGCGCGCGAGGACTGTCTTGCGGCGCTTGAATGGGTCGAAGCCAAATACCCCGGCTGTCGTCTTGCCGTGGGCGGCGACAGCGCCGGAGCTGCGCTTGCCACATACCTTGTCTCGGCGGCAAAGCCGCATGAACTTTGCTTTCAGTTGCTCGTGTATCCCGTTTGCAGCGCCGCCGGGAACAGCTATTCGGTAAAGCGGTACCGCGACACGCCTCTTTGGGACTCACGCAACAACAGTGTGATGTGGCGGCTGTATCTTGCGGGCAGGAACCGCCCCGACGCCGCCCCGATGCGGGCAAAGCTGCCGGAGACGATCCCCGACACATACATAGAGCTTGCCGAGTACGACTGCCTTCACGACGAGGGCGCGGAATACGCCGAACGGCTCACCGCCGCCGGAGCCGCGGTGACGCTCGTCGATACGCGCGGGACCTTCCACGGCTACGATATCGCCATGAACGCGCACGTGACGCGCGATGGCATCGCACGCCGCATAGAATTTATGCGCAGTCATTTTAAAAAATATCGGGTCTGAAAAACTCAGAATGAGTTTTTCAGACCCGAAACGTTATTATCAGATTTTTTATTTCTTATCGCCGAAGGCTTCAGCCCAGTCGTGGTTGAAGCGCTCGATGCCGCTGTCGGTAAGCGGATGGTGGAGCATCTGCATTATTACCTTATACGGCACGGTAGCGATATTCGCGCCGCATTTTGCGGCATCGGTCACATCCTGCGGACCGCGTATGCTCGCGGCAATTATCTCGGTACTGATACCGTGAACGTCGAATATCTCCGCTATGTCGCTCACGACAGACATACCGTCGTCCGAAATATCGTCAAGTCTGCCGATGAACGGGCTTACATATGTAGCTCCGGCTCTTGCGGCAAGCAGCGCCTGCGCCGCGCTGAATATAAGCGTTACGTTTGTGTGTATGCCCTCTCCCGAGAGGATATGCACAGCCTTGAGTCCCTCTGCGGTAACGGGTATCTTTATTACGATATTTTTATTGATCGCGGCGAGCTTACGTGCCTCGGCTACCATTCCGGCAGCGTCGGGAGCAACGACCTCGGCGCTTATGGGACCGTCCACGATAGTGGTGATCTCCTTTATCACACTCACAAAATCCCTGCCCTCGCGTGCGATGAGCGAAGGATTGGTGGTGACACCGCAGATAACGCCCAGCTCAGCCGCCGCGCGTATCTCGTCAACATTAGCGGTATCAATAAACAGTTTCATTTTGATTCACCTCGTTATGGTATGCCGCGGATATGTAGCGGCACTTCTTTCACAAGATAATTATACTCCCCGGAAACGGTGAAAAAAACATCGATTTTTTAAATTTTATCGGTTTTTTTTTGATGAAAAACGGTGCTTTTCCGCCCGGCGATCGCACTACCGTTGATTTACGTTGCGAATCGGTCCGTTCCCTTTATAAGCGTATGCCCGCAGCCCGTGCAATGCTCCGCGTGCACGTGCTCCGACCTGCCGCACACCGGGCAGGTAACAGTGTCGCTTTTGCCGTCCGGAAGGACAACTACCCTGTCCGTCCCGTACAGGTGAAACACGGTGTCGCCGACATGCCAGTCCCCGGATACATCATCGGGACCGGAATAGACCTTTGACCGCACCGTCCTGCCCTCCGGCGTGACCACGGTCAGGTATACGGTCCTTTTTGTGTACAACGTTTCCCTTGTCGGCTTGGATGGTGAATCCGAGTCTGTGGTCATCTTAACGTTTATATCGGTTATCTTCCCGCTCCATGTGCTGTCGATAAGCTTTGCGGGTACTCCGGATATCCGGAACGGGATGAGCAGTGTAACGATGTAGCACAGTATCTTAAGTCCGGAATTATCGAAGTTGAATATCCGCCCGACTAAGAAAAACAGGATCGTACCGAACACGGCAAGAAGAGCAGCGAGAACCAATAGCTTTT
>CAUABN010000050.1:0-7356 GCA_958427275.1 uncultured Anaerotruncus sp. | reverse complement strand
ATTGCCTAGCTATGTCATTTCAAACTACGCGCCCCGTGGGGGGTGAGAGGCGGCAGATCAATCTGAGGCAGAAAAAGTTGACACATTTCAATCCACGCTCCCCGTGCGGGGAGCGACGAGAGCTACGCGCCTACCCGGCGCTAGACTTTGAGATTTCAATCCACGCTCCCCGTGCGGGGAGCGACTTCTTTATCTCTCGTTTACCGAAAGCTTAATTCAATTTCAATCCACGCTCCCCGTGCGGGGAGCGACAAAAGGGGGAGTGTCCTATTCCCCCATAAATTAATTTCAATCCACGCTCCCCGTGCGGGGAGCGACAGCAATATTGCACAAATCTCAGATGATTGGGCGGCAATATTACGACATGGTTTCCAAACGGGTCCTTCCGCTGACTGCGGAAGAATCGTTATCAACCAACAAAAAACTTTTTTTATTGCCGTTTCCGGCGCGCGAACCTCCCGGGCTTTTTATGTTTACCGCAGGTTCGCGTCCGGCGGCAGGTCAGAAGATCAATGTATCGGTCACATCAATTGAGGGTCTGGCGCCGATATGCTTTACCTTGCTCTCGTATGCGGAGCCGATCACATAAAAGCGCAGGCTGTCCTGTTCCTTATCGATGATCTTTTCAAGCACAGCCTCGACCATGCGCAGCTCTGCCGAATTGAGTTGACATTCAAATACCGAATTCTGGACTCGCTGACCGTAGTTCATACATTCGCGTGCAACACGCCGCAGTCTTTTCTGTCCGGCGGCGGTCCCGGTGCTGACATCATACGTTATAAGTACAAGCATGGTCACCTCCACAGATACGGCGGGTACTCGTCAAGATCGCCGCGTATATACCTTGCGAGGAGCTGCGCCTGAATGAACGGCAGAACTCCCCACGGGCATTTTTCGCCGAGAAAGGGATGAACTACAGTATCCTTTTTTCGCTCCTGCCATGCCTTGATAAACGTTTTCCGGGTATCGTCTCCGAGCAGCACAGCGCCGTTTTCCTTTACTGTGAAGTCGGAGCCTTTCACCTGACGCAGATTGATGAGCGAAAGCACAAAACGGTCGCACATTACGCTTCTGAATTCCTCCATGATATCAAGCGCGAGCGATTTTCGTCCCGGACGGTCTGTGTGCATGAAACCGACAAACGGGTCAAGTCCTACCGATTGGAGAGCCGAGGCGCATTCGTTGGCAAAAATCGAATAGCAGAAGGACATCATTGCATTTACCGGGTCACAGGGATGTCGTCTTTCGCGGTTCGCAAAGTGAAAGTCTGCTTTGTTTTGAAGGATCATCACATCAAAGACCGAGAAATACCGGCTTGCGTTTACACCTTCCAGCCCGCGCAGTGTGTCAGTGTCTGTGGCGCTGCGTATCGCGGGTAGCGAATCCCGCAGATAGTCTGCGGCGGCACGTATCGCTTCACTATCGGAGGAAAGCGGATGATCGCGCAGAAAACGGTTGAGAACAGTGCGGGCATTTGCCGTTTTTGCGCCTATCATGTTGACGGCAACGGGCAGTGAACGCCGCTCATCGTCCGCAATGCGGTATTGCTCACGCCGCAGAAGCACATTGCCGCGCTCCTCGCCTTCCACGCGGCACAGAAAGCGTCCGCCCGACGAGAAAAATGAAAGTCCTTTGCCTGATTCACAGATATGCCGCATAAGAGCGGGACTGGCACCCTGCCAACCGAAGGTCACGATGTTTTCAAGATTGTGTATCGGAACGCGTCCTATCTCGTTGTCCTTAAGGCGGACGACGACATTTTCACCGTCAAGCGACAGATATGCGTCCGGCGTTGTGACATACAGCGTGTTCAGCAGTTTTTTCATACGTTGTCCTCACCGTCTTTCCATATATCCTGCGTATATGCCGATGCCGAGCGGCATTTTTGCAGCCGCGGCAGACATATGTCTGCAAGAGAGCAGGCGCGGCATTTTGCGGTTTGCTTTACCTTGGGCGTATAGCCGCGGTCGTACAGCGCGCGCATTTCGGTGAGCATGCGCTCGACTTCGTTGCGAAGCTCGGGACTCAGCGCAACAGGCTCGCGGCGCTTTGTTTCCATGTAATAGAGATACGCAGTCGGGATTGGCGGACAGCAAAGCATTTCTTCAAGGCATATCGCCTCGGCGCAAAGCTGAAGTCTGTCCGCATCTATCTCTTTGGACCTTCCGCGCTTGTACTCGATGGGTGTCGGTAGCCACAGTCCGTCACGCCCGGCAAGAGGAACGCCGCCCGGATCGGCACGGAATTCAACGACGTCGCACTTGCCGACAATTCCGCACCGCTCGGAATGCACCGGTATGGCGCGGCTGACGATAAGTCCGCCGCGCTTTTCGGTGAATTCGGGATCGTCTGCCCTGTCGTGACGCAGACTGCCGTCTACCGTCAGGTAGTTGTCCGCCCATTGCATTTCAATGTGTATCAGCGCCCATTGCCTGCGGCAAAATGAGAAATGCTGTAATCCGGATATCAGCAGGTCGCCTTCATTCACTCCCGGCATGAGATGTGAACACCATCGGGGCAGGCGGCTTCGTTTATGTTGACCTCGTAGTCCTCGTAGCCGCGTGCAACGTCTATGCCGTCACGACGCTTTACCGAGACAAGACCGAGCGTGCGGTGCGACGGAGCGTTTCCGAGTTCGGAATCATGTTTGAATATGATGAGTTTGCGGACAGCCATTTTTCCTCTTGCAGCCGAGTGATCGTTCTCAAACATGTTGACGATAGCGTTCCACAGCAGCTCAAGGTCGTCCTCGCTGAAATGTGTTACACGGCGTGCGAGATTGGCGGAAATAAAGCCGTCGGCGCGGTAAAGAGCGTATGGAACGATGTGCTTGCGCCCCATTTCGGTGTCCTTTTTTTCGTAATCGGCTTCCGTTGTGATGGCAACGCGGGTGATCGTGACCTCCTGCCTTACGATTGGGTCGATGCTGCGTGCAAAGCCGAGCTGAACGGGACCGCGCACCTGACCGCAGTTGAGCTTGTCCTTTACAAAGGTGGTCATAACGGCTCCGAAGGTGCGCACGTCGTAGAAATTGGAACACATGAAATCGCGCAGCTTTAAATCTATCTCGGGATCTTTTTTCTCAAGCTTTTTACCCTCGCCGAGCACCGCCGAATAAGCGCGCTTATCGGAGGTGTTGAGCGGCACGCCGTCCTTGATGTAAATGCCGTAGCCGGGGGCGTCCTCCATGGTATCCTCAACATAATTTCTGATCTTGCGCTTCAGACACACGTCGGTAACGAGTCCCAGACCCGTTTCGGGGTCAATACGCGGCATATTTGCGGCGTCCGGGTCGCCGTTCGGGTTGCCGTTTTCAACGTCAAAAAGAATGGTGAATTCGTATCTGTTTTTAATTATCTCGCTCATGGTCATACCTCCGTGTTATCCTTGTTTGCTGATTTATTGTTTTTGGCTTCTTCGATATCTCTGAATTTTTTCTGGGTCTGATGGTAATAGCCGAGAAGAAAGAGTCCCTGCTCGGTGTTGTCAAGACGCGCGGGGAAGGGAACGCCGCCTTCAAGCTTGTCCATAAGACCGGCTATCAACTTTGCGTCGGCTACGCTGCCGGATTTTGCAAGGTGATGGTTGGCGGTCTGGAGCATGCTGGGGAACACCAGCGCGGGCGTTGCGGCGGCGGATGTCATATACCGCTCTCTGATATTTGAGGAATTGTTTGCGCGATACTGCGCATTTTCCAGTGCGGCAAACAGCCGCCCGAGTACATACGCACGGTTTGTGCTTTCTTCGTTAAGCGCCATTGAAAGGACCTCCTTGTATGATCCACAGTTTTTATTTTTGAGAAGATATGCTTTTATGATCGCGGCTTTGCCGGATGATATCTCATGCTCCGCACGTATGCGGATGAGCACAGATTCATAAAGCGCTTCGGGATAACGCCAGTCATTGAGGATCGCGCTGAGCAGCGATCCGCCGAGCAGCGGCGAGACAGCCTTGGCACGGTTTTGAACATTCGGTGAGACGGTTTCGAGCAGTAGCCAATACGGAGTCAGATATTTGCGCTGTTTGTCTGACTTTTCGATCTCAAGCCGCCTGTAATGTGCCGCGATGTTGTCGATGAACCTGCCGAAGGTGTCGCGGTAAAAGAATCGCACCGAAAGCCTTGCGGAGTTCGGAGAAATGCCGAGGATGCAGAACGGCTTTTCAAGCGTTGCGGCGGAAAAATCAAGCGGTTCTCCGCGCAGTATGCGCTTCATTGCCGTGTTCAGCGTTTCGTCGTCATCACCACCGCCGTACAGAAAATCACCGAAGAAGTCTTCGCACGCATCGTCGGCATCGAGCGTCCACCAAACCACAGTGGCGTCACCCAGACGGGCGCGGTGCCGCCCGGAAATAAGATAATTCAGCGCCGATGTGTAGGCGTACATGGCATATCTGCCGACCGGAGCGTTCAGCCCCTGTGCGCCGTCCTTGCCGTAGGATTCAAAAGCGGGTGCGTTGAAGCCGATAAGATTGGCACCGCTTGATTGTGCACCTTCCACGCCCTTGATCTTGTCGTGCAGAATGGCGATCATGTCCTCCCGACCTGTAACAAGACATCTGCCGGTGACAGCGTTGTCATCACCGCTGTTGTATGCCGCGTCCCATGCGGCGGCGACCTCCGGATCGTCCATCATATATTGCCCGTCTTCGTCCGCAAAGGTCACGACTGCGCCCTTGTCAAGTTCGGCGGCAATGCCTTCGGGGACTCCGAGCGACGAAAGATCCGATGGCTGATGATTTTCAAAGAACCGGCGCAGTGTTTCGGCGGCAGACGAGCCGGCATTTTTCAGGATGCTAAGATGCAGCTCACGGGCGGCTTCGAATTTCTGCTGTGCCTTGGCGTCGGTGAGAGAGGCTCCGAGAAGATATGCTGCCGTGTCGCACAAAAAGTTTGCGCGTATACCTGCCGTGCGAACAACAGTCGCAGGTACAAACAGATTCTGCGGTACCGAGACGGTCTTCTTGCCGCGCACCTCGTCCTTTTTCAGGCTGACGATCGTTTTTATGCTGCCGTCCGGATGCAAAAGCACCGCATAGCTCACGCGCAAAACGCTCCATCCGGGACGCTTGAGTTCTCCTTTGGTTTCAAGTGCTTCGTAATAGGAAACGAGAGAGGAAAGTATCATTGTAATATCTCCTTTCCCGCAACGTCCATCACGCCGTTCTTCAGCTCTGCGTGGAAAAACATCGGATATATACCTTCATCCGTGTAATCCATGTCGTACAGCATGATGCCGAGGTCGCGCGATTCGCCGATAGGCTCCGGCGGGCGAGAATCGGGTGTCAGCAACTCAAAAGCGGCAGGAAATTCCTTGAAGCCGAAATATGGATTGGCAAAACATCTGCCGCGCCGCGCGCGGTTGCAGAAGATCGCGTAGAATTTGTCCTCGCTGTCCTCCGCACCCATTTTTTCGGGTATCACATCAAAGTTGGCTTCAATGACATATGAGACATCACGCAGCACCGTTGCGGCGCGTTGTGCTATCGCGTCGCGGCGGTCTATGAAGATGGGCTTTTCCGATCCGTTTGCGGCGGCAAGCAGATCGGTGGCAAGTATCTTTTTGGATACCTCGTTGCGTCGTATGTTGGTGAAGCGTATCGGTTTTTCGACTATAATGCGCTTCACGCACCACCGAAGCCCCGGATGATAGTAGATGGCGTCAAGTATTCCGCGCGCGGCAGACGGCGTCATAACGTCGTAGCTGTAACGCTCGACCTTCAGCTCCGGACGGCTGAAAAGGGCATAGTCGCCGAATACTCGGAGTCTTATGGGTTCCGGCATCGGATCACCTCCGTATATTTTTCATTATTTTTATGGTTCAAAGATTCACAGCGTCGGTTTACATGAGCAGTGCTTCTCCGGTTTCGCGGAATGTCAGCCCGCAGTGCGGGTCATACCATGACGGATCCTCAAGCACGGATATCCCGCCATACTCCTGTGACAGAACTCCGGCTTCGCGCAGCTTTTTGTATTCGTTTTCGTAAACCGAAACAGAGTCGCGCCCGGCGCGGCGGAGAAGTCCGCGGTTCAGTCTGCCGCTTCTTACGGCGGCGCATACATCGCCGTTTTCACTGTTCGGGATAAGTATCTGCTTCTGATCCTTTGCTATGTAGCGGAAGCGCTCGTCGATCTCGCGGTACCAAAGCCCGCGGTGTCCTTCCTCGCGCTGATTTATGAGAGGGAGAATATCTTTTTCGTCCAGTTTATCCTTCACCTCGGACGGACTGACCGTATATAGCCGTTCGAAGTATGCGTGTATGGCTTCCGGCAGTGAAATATCGCCGTAAAGCTCGCATATCCGTTCTGTCATTGCGGAGACTGCCGAGAAGCGTTCGGAAGGCTGTTCTCGCGAAAAAACGTACACAATGCTTTCATCTGTCTCGCGCCGTCCCTCGCGGTTGCAGCGTCCGCCTGCCTGAATTATCGAATCAAGCCCCGCCATCTCGCGGAAAACGGTTGGAAAATCCACATCCACACCGGCTTCGATAAGCGAGGTGGACACCACAAGGCACTTCTCGCCGCGCCTTAGCCGTTCCCGGACCGCTTCTATGCTTTGCCCGAGGTGCGCCGGAGTCATATAGGTCGAAAGATGAAACACGCCGTTGCCCTTCAGCGCCTCATAATAGCTCCGCACGCCCTTGCGTGAATTAAGAACGCAGAGCGCCGAGCCTGCCGCACTAATCATTTCACACACGGCGTCATCACTGCATTTTCCGAGCATACGATAACGCGCGCGGGCAAAGTCGGGGTACATGCGTGCGGTGTCCGGGCAGATATCACGCGCTGTGATACCATTATCATCAAGCAGACGTTCGAGCGCGGGCTGAGTCGCCGTGCAGAGAACAGCGGTACAGCCGTAATTTTTTACAAGCTCGGAGACGGCACGCATACACGGCCGCAGCAGCTCCACGGGGAGCATCTGAGCTTCGTCAAAAATTATAACGCTGTCTGCAATGTTGTGCAGCTTACGGCAGCGGGATGAGGCGGCTGCATGCAGAGATTCAAAAAACTGCACGTTCGTCGTTACCACTATCGGTTTATCCCAGTTTTCGGCGGCAAGCTCGGCAGGTGAACGCTCGCCGTATTCTCCCACTGCGCCGTGATCGGCGGTGCTGTAATGACCGAGCACGTTGCGTTCCCCGAATATATTTTCAAAAATGCCGACCGTCTGCCTTATAATGCTGATGTACGGGATAACGTATATTATCCGCTTCATGCCGTGCGTCCGCCGATGGTCAAGCGCAAACGCCATAGACGACAGCGTTTTTCCGCCGCCTGTCGGAACGGTAAGCCGGAATATCCCTTTATCCGATACTGCGGCGCTTCGGCATGCAGTTAGAATTTTGGCACGGTTA
>CAUABN010000049.1:0-7457 GCA_958427275.1 uncultured Anaerotruncus sp. | reverse complement strand
GCGTCAAGCGCGTAAAAATCGCACGGGTAAACGCTTCCGTCAGATTCGATAAGATACTGCGCCGAACAGACCCCGCACATTCCGCACTCCTCAGGCTGTCGTCCGGCAAGTATCCCAACCCAGTTTTCAAAATCCCGGTTGTAAACATATGACGATTCGCCGCGACATGCATCGGCATACCAGAGATCGAACATACGGCAAAGAAATTCACCGTATTTATCGGCATCAAGTCCGAGTCCGGCGCTGTCCTCCGCGCCGAACGGCGCAACGCAGGGAATATACTGCTGATAGCGGAATCCGGAGCGTGCAAAAAAGCCGTAAAGCGCCTGCGCGTGCGTGGCGGAAGCGGATGTCACGACAGTCAGGGTGTTGAAGTACACCCCGGCGCGGCGCATATTCTCGGCGGCGCGCATAACGCGGTTGAAGCAGGATCTGCCGTCCCGCGTCACACGGTGGCGGTCGTGATAATCCTTGGGACCGTCCACCGAAAGACCGACAAGAAATCCGTGCGCGGCAAAGAATTCAGCGAACTCCGCGTCAAGATGGGTCCCGTTCGTCTGAATAAAATAAGACACCCTCACACCGCGCGTATTGTTTTTTTCGACGAAATCGCATACAAAGCGATAAAAATCAATTCCCGCAAGCAGCGGCTCGCCGCCCTGAAAGCCCACCGAGAGCGGCTCCGGCGGCAAGTGCCCCGCGCATCTTTCAAGCGCCTTGCCGAGTATCCGGGATACGGTCTCCGTCTTCATCATTCCGCGCACAGCCTCACTTCGGCAGGACATCTCATCGGTGTAAAAGCAATATTTACAGCCGAGGTCACATGCGCCGGATGCCGGCTTTATGAGCAGATACATCAGCCTTCGCCCCTGATGTCGGCAAATATGTCAACGCCTGTATCCTCGGTCACAGAGCCGTCTGACATTATGCGGAAGAGCTCGTCGGCAGCTCCTACGCGCACGACCGTGTATTCATTATCCGGATAGTCGGCGGCAAATTTTTCACTTGCCGTCTCCCTCTCGGCTGTCGTTATGACAATATATTCGGGCGACAGCGCATGGACACATGCCGCCGCCTCATCACGCGCAATGCCGTGGTGGACCCACTTGACGATATCGACATGACTGCCTATTATATCCGAATACAGCCGATGCATACGGTCGTACGGCTCATCCGGTCGGTCGGGATAGCGCTTCATCGTGTCTCCCGTAAGAAGGATGCTGCGCCCCGCAAAGCGGAAAACGAACCATATGCAGTTTGAATTTATAACGGTTATCGAAGCGCGTTTATCGTCGCGCAGACCGCCGCTGTAAAGCTCCGCCATAAACCTGATATTTTCCGGCGTGCCCCAATCGCACTCGGGCGGGAGGATATCAAGTGACAGCTCACCACAGGTGCGTCTGTCGATCCCCGTCCGTCCGGCGTCAACGACTGTTATACCGGCGCCCGGCTGATATTTTGCAATGACCTCTCCCACCATGGGGCGGAAGTACGCATCGTCATTCATCGGATACTCGGGCGGCAGTTCGGTCACAGGCGGGATGATTGCTTCATCAAGCGCGATATAAGGGCTTTTCAACGTATGCGCCACCGTGGTCTGCACATGGTCAAGGTGAAAATGCGAAACGAGCCATGTGATGTGGAGCTTGTATTTTTCATCCTCCACAGCATGGCGGCGGTCGCCGAGCCATGCCTGTCTCAGCTCAAGCAGACGTTCATACGAATCAAGGTTCCCGCGCATGCCGCCGTCTACGAGCCATACCATGTCATTGTATGTAATTATAAACGCATCGGATTTGCAACGCTCCGCCGATGCATGTCCTACCAGACGTACACGCAGTATGTTGTCGTGCGGTGCAAAATCATTCACTCTTTTTTCCATCGAGAATGCTCCGATCAATATTTATATATGCAATATTTTATCATAAGACGGGTGTTTTTTCAATATAATATTGTGAATCCGCGGCAAAAAATGCGCAGGTCTTGACCTCACGGCATCTTTGTGATAAAATAATAAACAGACAAAACCAAAAAAGAAAGAACGGTCATGAACATAAAAATAAAAAAGCCGGAGCTTCTCTCCCCCGCCGGAGATTCCGAAAAGCTGAACGCGGCACTGCGATACGGCGCGGATGCAGTATATCTTTCCGGAGAGGCATTCGGGATGCGCTCCGCCTCCCGCAATTTTACCGTTGAAGAGATATACCGCGCGGCGGAGCTGCTGCACTCATGCGGCAAAAAGCTGTATATAACGGTAAATGTGCTGCCACACGGCAACGAATACCCCGCGCTTACCGAATTTCTGCGTTCCGTGCGCGGTGCGCATCCGGATGCATTTATCGCCGCCGACCTCGGCGTTATCGCACTGCTGAAAAAGGAGATACCCGAGGCGCATATCCATATCTCAACACAGACGAGTATAACCTCGCCCGCCGCCGCGCTTGCGTATGCGGCAATGGGAGCTTCACGCCTCGTGCTGGCACGCGAGCTGAGGCTTGACGAGATCGCCGAGATACGCGCCGCACTGCCGGATGAGGTAGAGCTTGAATGCTTTGTCCACGGCTCGATGTGCGTATCATACAGCGGCAGATGCCTCCTGTCAAACGCAATGACGGGACGCGACGCCAATCACGGCAGATGCGCCCAGCCTTGCCGCTGGAATTACACGCTGATGGAAGAAAAGCGCCCGGACGAGCGCTACCCGATAGAGGAAACCGACGCCGGCACATTTATAATGTCATCGCGCGACATATGCATGATAGAGCATATCCCAGAGCTTATAAACGCGGGGATCGCGTCGTTCAAGCTTGAGGGGCGCGTCAAGTCGGCGTACTATGCGGCTGTTGTAACGAACGCGTACCGCATGGCAATAGATGCATTCGCCGCCGACCCCGAGGGCTACCGCACCGATCCGCGCTGGCTTGACGAGCTTTGCTCGGTATCTCACCGCGAATATGACACCGGATTTTACTTTGACAAACCTATGAGCGACCCCAAGCTGTGCGGCGAGAAGGGATACATCCGCGAAAAGGCGTATCTTGCGCTTGCGCTTGAAACAGGCGAGTTGCCCGCAGGACTTGAGCGCGAAAACGAAAGCGGGACTCTCTTCCGCTTCACTCAGCGCAACAAGCTGACAGTCGGAGAGACAGCAGAGCTTCTCACCCCCGGCAAGCCCGGCGAGCCGTTTACCGCCGCCGAAATGTACGGCGAGGACGGTACGCAGATAAATGCCGCTCCGCATCCCTCCATGATATACTACCTGCGTGTACCTGTGAAGGTCACGCCGGGCGACATACTGCGCGCCGGTAATTGAGCCGGCAAAAGGACGTGCAAAGATATCCTATGAAAGGCTGATATTATGTTTGCGGAGCTTTTGCGCGCCCTTATTTACGGAATAGTAGAAGGAATAACCGAATGGCTGCCGGTAAGCTCTACCGGACACCTGATACTGCTCGGCGAGCTTCCCGCGTTGGCTCTCGGTGAAGGTCTTGCACCGTCGCTGCGCGACGAATTTCTTGAAATGTTCGACGTTGTGATACAGTTCGGTGCGATACTTGCCGTTGCAGTGCGCTTTTTTGATCGACTGTTCCCGTTTTTGCGGATAAAGAACATCTGCGAAAACCGCCCGGCGTGCCGTGCGGCACTGCTTTTGTGGGCAAAGATAGCGGTTGCGTCTCTGCCGGCTGCGGCAGTCGGCACAGTTATCGACAGTCTGCTTGAAAAAACAACGGGACGCGACATTGACGGTTGGCTGTACACCCCCGCCGTGGTCGCGGCGGCGCTTGTGATATACGGAGTGCTTTTTATCGTGATCGAGCGCATACGGCGCGGTAAAACGCCGCGCGTGACCGACACAGGCTCGATAACCCTTCGCGAAGCACTTACCATAGGCATCTTTCAGGCGTTGGCGATAATTCCGGGCACATCACGCTCCGGCTCCACCGTACTCGGGGCGTGCTGTCTCGGAGTATCACGCCCGGCTGCCGCCGAATTCTCGTTTTTTATGGCCCTGCCCGCCATGCTCGGCGCCGGAACGCTGAAATGCCTCGGATTTGCAAAATATATTTCAGCTTCGGGCGATGTACTGCCCGCGGTATCGCATGCGGCGCTTGCCGTGGCATTCGTCACCGCATTTGCAGTCTCCCTCGCCGTTATCGGCTTCCTTACCGACTTTGTGAAAAAACATTCCTTTTCCGCCTTCGGCGTTTACAGGATAATACTCGGCATTGCCGTTATATTGTATTTCGGAACAAGAAAATGAATGAAGAAAAGCTCGTCATCCCCTACCCTGTGATAGTTGAGGGAAAATACGACCGACAGAAGCTCGCCTCTGTCATCGATACAAGGATAATCACCACAGACGGCTTCGGGGTTTTCAAAAACCGCGAAAAAGCCGCGCTCATACGTGCGCTCGCCAAAAAAACGCCGATTATAGTGCTTACCGATCCCGACGGCGCGGGCAAGCTGATACGCTCGCATCTTTCGGGGATCATACCGCCCGAACGACTGATAAGGCTGTACGTCCCGCGCATCGAGGGCAAGGAAAAAAGAAAAGCCGCACCGTCAGCCGAGGGCGTGCTCGGAGTCGAGGGCATGGAATGCTCTCTGCTGCGCGAGTTGTTTCTTCCCTTCTGCGACGGCGCGGCAATAAGCCGCGCGGCGGAAAATCCGCTTTCCAAAACAGATTTTATGATAGACGGACTTTCGGGCGGTCCCGACAGCTCGGCGCGGCGCGACGAGTTTGCACAAAAAGCCGGTTTGCCGCCGGGAATGAGCTCCAATGCGCTGCTTGCGGCGCTCAGGATAATGATGAGCTACGACGAATATCTTCTGCTTGTCGGAAGAAGCACGCAGTAATATATAAATCAGGGAGCCGCCATGCGGCTCCCTGATCGTTGTATTACCAGCCGGGATATCCGAAATCGCTGTCCGGATACTGATTCTTGAAGTTGTTCATGAATTCTTCGAGCGCGGCATTTATCGCATCGGAGTTGAGAGCAACGATTATCATCAGCGAAAGCGCAACAACAATGCCGATTATGCCGAGGATGAGTCCCGCCAGCGCCATGCCGTCCAGCTTGCCCGCCTTTTGGGAGTAGATTATCGCAAGCACTATCGCCACGATACCAAGTGCTGCACTTATCGCCGGGATCGTGCAGCAGCAGCAAAGTCCGACTGCCGAGAGAATGCCGAGGACGAGCGATGCAATGGCAAATCCGCGACCGGGCTTTTTTCCGTTATCCGCAAACGGATCGGGAGCATAACTGCCCGGTGCACTCTGCTGTGCGGAATCCGGAGTATTCTGAGGAGCGTGGTCCTGTACGTCTGTCTGACCGTTGAAATTGGGTTCGTTATTCAATGAAATGACCTTTCCTTTCTTGCCCGTTGCCGGACTGTGATATTATCCTGCGGACGAATGTCCGAATGTCATCAGAAGTATTTTTCCGCGATGTATCTTGCAACATGAACGCCGCTGGCAGATGCCTGTGAAAGAGAATGCGTAACTCCGCCACAGTCGCCGATAACGAACAGACCGCGATGAAGCGTTTCAAGATTCTCGTCTATGGCGACTTCCATATTGTAGAACTTGACTTCAACACCGTAAAGCAGCGTATCGTCGTTGGCGGTTCCGGGAGCGATCTTGTCAAGCGCATAGATCATCTCAACGATGCCGTCAAGTATGCGCTTGGGCATTACGAGCGAAAGATCTCCGGGTGTTGCCGTAAGCGTAGGCGTCACAAAGCCCTCATCTATACGCGAATGCGTTGAGCGCTGACCGCGCATAAGATCGCCGAAGCGCTGTACCATAACGCCGCCGCCAAGCATATTCGAAAGCCTTGCTATGCTCTCGCCGTAGCCGTTGCTGTCGCGGAACGGCTCGGAGAAATGCTTTGCAACAAGCAGCGCAAAGTTGGTGTTACGCGTGTATTTTGCGGGATCCTCGTAGCTGTGACCGTTTACCGTGACGATACCGTTCGTATTTTCGTTGACCACCGCGCCGCGTGGGTTCATGCAGAAAGTACGCACAAGATCCTGGAACTTTTCGGTACGGTAGACTATCTTGCTCTCGTACAGCTCGTCGGTAAGGTGCGCAAAGATCTCATATGGAAGCTCCACACGGACGCCGATATCAACGCGGTTGGACATAGTGGGTATTTTGAGGTCGTGTGAGACCTTTTCCATCCACTTGCTGCCGCTTCTGCCGCCGGATATCACACACACGCGGCAGGTATAACTGCCGCGGTCGGTGGTCACGGTGTAACCGTCGCCGTTCTTCTCTACCGACGTAGCCTCAGTGTAAAACTGAAAATCCACCTGCTCCTTAAGCTCGTTATAAAGATTCTGAAGCACGACATAGTTCTTATCTGTACCGAGATGACGCACCGATGCGTCAAGCAGATACAGTCCGTTCTGCATGCAGAGCGTCTTTATATCCGAGTTGGCGGTGGTGTAGAGCTTTGTGCCCTCTCCGCCGTGGGAAATATTTATTTCATCCACATAATGCATAAGCTCAAGCGCGGTCTTTTTGCCGATGTGATCGTGCAGCGTACCGCCGAACTGTGTGGTTATGTTGTATTTGCCGTCAGAAAACGCTCCGGCTCCACCGAAGCCTTTCATAATGCTGCAATGCTTACAGCCAATGCAGGACTTGACCTTTTCGCCGTCTATCGGGCAGTGACGCTTTTCAAGCGGCGCGCCCGCCTCGAATATTGCGATCTTCGCGTTTTTATTCTTGCTTTTTGTCAGCTTTACAAGCTCATAAGCCGAAAAAATCCCGCCGGGACCCGCCCCGACAATTATAACGTCATAGTTCACTTTTACAAAATTGCCTTTCTGCCGAGGCTTCGTCAGCGCACCCCGGAATATACTGCGTCGCGCACAGTTATTACATTAATATAATATCACAAAAATCCCGAAAAATCAACTCCCGACGTAATTTTAGCGCAAGTGTTTATGAATTCTTTACAATCCGCCGCCCGGCTTGACAAAAGCACGCACTACGTGTATAATGTACCCGGAGAAATTCAGAAAGAAAGGGAATATCCACATGAAAATACGCAAGTCCGGACTGCGGACGGCATCCGCAGTTATTGTCGCATTGATGATAATCGCCACCCTGCTGCCGATAACAGCTGCGGCGGCGCCTGTATATGCGGCAAACAACAACACAGTACCGTTCACCTGCCCCGCGATATGCGCCGACGCAGGGGACGAAGTGACGCTCACTGCATTTTCGGTCCAGTTTGAAAACGGAAAGACCACCGCCGCAGACAAGATAACCTGGTCGTCCTCAGACATTGAGATAAAGAACGGCAAGGTAACCCCCGCCGCCGGCGTTTACCTTCTCACCGCCGAGACAAACGGAAAGAAAAAGACAGTTTGTCTTACCGTGCGCGCTCCGGGCGAGACCGAATACGTGCTTTATCGCAACGATTTTTCCTCCAATACCGCCGACG